>RPRI01000243.1 GCA_003818505.1 Desulfobacteraceae bacterium
CTCCCCATACGAAGGAGAAAAGCGCAAGCAGACTGACAGCCGCCGCAACAACACCGGTTGCAGGAAGTCCTCCTGCAAGCCAGACAGGCCCCCCGATAAGCGCCCCGGTCATTCTCCCAAGCCCTGATGCGGCAAGATAGCCCGACATCATGGTTGCCCTTGCCCCCGGAAGAATTTCGGTGCAGAGGGATATGGAGCAGACAATCGCAAATTCAAAAAAAAGAAAAACCATGAAAAGACCCGCAAGCGCAAAAGAGAGATTTTTTCCGAACAAGGGAAAGAGCAAATAGCTGACAGAAGAAAAAAGAAGACCGGCTGCAATCGAACGTCTCAGCCCGAACTTATCTGAAAGGAGCGCCGTCAAAGCTTCTCCGGCAAATTCAGCAACCCCTATAACCGTTGTTCCAATTCCTATTGCGATAATGCTCAATCCGAATTCCTTTTCCAGCCAGAGCCCGTATACTACAAACAGGTTGTCGTTGGCCATGCTGATAAAAAATATAAGACCAAGCGTGCCAAGGGAAGCCCTGCTCTCCGCTAGTTTTCTCAATGCCTTGAAATACCCGTCTGCTCCCTCACTTTTTATTACTCTGTACTTATCGGAAGGAATCATAAAGAACAGGGATATAATCCCGGTAAGACCAATAATTCCCAGGACAAAAAAAGGCGACCGCCATCCCAGCCGGTCAATAAGAATTCCTGCAACAGGAATCCCTATAAGAGAACTCGCGGCCCAGCTGAATTCAGTTAAACCAATAACAAGCCCCCGTTTTTTATATGGAACCCTTTCTCCAACAAATGCCTGAAAAGCCGGGTCAAATATGCTTTTTGCAAGACCTGCCAGAAAAAGAGCGGCCATTACAACAAAATAATAGGGGAAAAATCCGCATCCGAGCATCCCTGTGGTAAGCAACCCCAGCCCGGCAAGCATCATCGCCCTGTAGCCAAGACGGTCGGATACGGGCCCGAGAAAAGTTCCAAGAAGCCCTGCAGCCTGGTTGACGGCGATGATGGAAGTCACCGATGTGACAGGAACCCCGAGACCGCGGCTCAAAGCAGGCGCAAAAGGATATGTAAACCGCCTTGCTGTATTAAAAACGATGCGGAAAATCGCCGCCACCCCGATTTTAACTGCAAGGCCGGTTTCCATTCCGTCAAGATTTTCAACTTTTTCCGGCAATTTATCTCTCTCTTTCATATTATCCGCATATTTTCATACATCAATTATAACCATTACTATTCATTACGAATATAATTATAATCGGCAGAAGAGTACGGCATGATACATGAAGCAGGATTCAGGATGCAAGAAAAAGAAAGCCTCCGGAAAATCCATTTTCTTTTTCTTTAAATACGGTTTATCATGAACCCGATCTTCAAATTCGATTTTACCTGGTATCATTAATGAGCAATATAATAATCCTTGGGATCACGAGTCTGTTAACTGATATAAGCTCCGAGATGGTCTATGCCACTCTGGTTGGAATCGGGCTTCTTCCAGCATCCCTTTTAACCGGCTGGCTCTGGACATTTTTCGGGCCAAAGACAGCTTTTATAACAGGAGGCTGTCTCGGTCTGACGGCTGCCGCAGCAATGGGAACAGTTCTCGGGAGGCAAAAAGATTCATGCGTGTAAAGATCACCCAGATTCAGCTTCCGCTCGATTATGAAGAGAAGGATATTTTTGCGGCAGTAGCCGCAAAGCTTAAATGCAGCGAAAACATCCTCTCCGGCCTGGAGATTATACGCCGTTCAATAGACGCAAGAAAACGCCGTGAAGAGCCCGTTTTTTCCATGCATGTTGAAATTGAAATATCGGAATCAACCGGCTTTCTGCTTCCGGATGACAAAGAGATCCGGATAATTTCCGGACAAAAGATATTACCTGAAATAATTATCCCGAAAACATCCGGGAAGGCAATGACCCGGCCTGTAATTGTAGGCTCCGGCCCATCCGGACTAATGGCCGCTCTTACCCTGGCGGAAGCAGGCCTTTCTCCGATTCTGATAGAGCGGGGCTCGCCAGTCAGGGAGAGAACATCCCAGGTTTCACTTTTCTGGAAAAAGGGAGAACTGAATCCCGAAGGAAACGTCCTTTTCGGAGAAGGAGGAGCCGGGCTTTTTTCAGACGGGAAATTAACCACGAGAAGCAAAGACAGGATAAGTGTCCGCCGTTTTTTAGAAACACTCGTTAAATGCGGAGCGCCTGAAGAGATCCTGATTGACTCTGAGCCTCACCTCGGAACCGACATCCTGAAAAAAATATTGCCGGCTTTCCGGAACCTTATTGAAGGAGCAGGAGGCGAGGTGCGTTTTCATTCGCGGCTTGAGGGTATCCGTGCGGAAAACGGCAGGCTTTGCGGCATAACAGTAAACGGCGAGGATATAGATACTCAATTCTGCATCCTTGCGACAGGACACAGCGCAAGAGACATATATCAGATGCTGGCCGCATCAGGTGTAATGCTGGAACAGAAATCGTTTGCCGTCGGTCTCCGGCTCGAACTCCCTCAGGAGCGCATAGACAGAGCACAGTGGGGAAGTTTTGCCGGACATACTCGCCTTGGCCCTGCAGGCTTCCATCTGGCGCTTAAGGAAACCGGGAAGAACCGCGCCTGCTACACATTCTGCATGTGCCCTGGCGGAACGGTAATCCCGTGCGCTTCATCGCACGGCTTTTTGACGTCAAACGGCATGAGCCTCTCGTCCCGACCCGGTAAATTCGGCAACGCCGCTTTCCTGGTTCCCGTCAATCCTTCGGATTACGCGGATCACGGCAAAGAAATATTCCCTGCGCTTGCAGGTATCGGATTCCAGATAAAAATCGAGCAGCTTGCATATAAGGCGGCGGGAGGCGATTATTATCTTCCGGCATCCCCTCTTTCCGATTTCCTTGCGGACAGAAATCCGAACACTCTTCCTGAAAGGCGCTCATGGCCACGATCAATTCCTGCCGACCTTCAGGTTATTCTTCCGGATTTTATCTGCGCAACACTCAAAGCGGCGATTCCCGGAATGCTTTCACTTCTTAAAGGAATCATCCACGAAGAGATTCTTCTCTATGCAGCCGAAACAAGGAGTTCAAGCCCGGTCAGGATCTCCCGCAATGAAACAGGAGAATCGGTCAATCTCTCCGGCCTCTTTCCGTCAGGAGAAGGCGCTGGTTATGCAGGAGGGATAGTCAGCTCCGCCGTAGATGGCCTGCGCGCCGCGGAAGCGGTTATAAGAAAGATTACGGACGAATAAACACATAACTCCCTGTAATCGGATAGAATCATTCATTTTCATCATCCTTCAGATTTTAAGTCGAAATATATTATTCTTGTTGACAATACCCTTAAGCAGGAGTAGAAAGTCAAACTTGAAAATTCCCGCAGATTCTGCCGGTGACGGATGTTCCGTCATTTTTTTCGGGATAAAAAAATATAAACAGCCTGTATTGTCACCATACCGGTTTTTTTGCCGGCGGCATGCAGGCTTTTGTGTCTTTTAAACAGGATTAGATATATGTCGGTATCTTTAAATAGTGTGCAGGTTTTATCGGTTCTATCACAAATTAAAGTTAATTTCAGGCAATCTTATAATACTTTCTGCCAGGTTATCCCTTCCAAAGAGAAACAACTTGATATAATTATTAAATTATTGATCTGCGTCGCTATGGCGGGGGTCATAGCGGCAGATATCATATATCTGGAACATCTTACAGAAGTCCGCGAAGAACTGATGGATATTTCTTACGGACAGGCTTTCATGCTCTTTGCCCTAGTTTTTCTTTTTATAAGCATTCTTGAATTGTTATGGAGATCATACCTTGTATGGAAATACAGGCCTGTGTTTCCCTGCTCAAAAGACGCTCTCTTGTCATGCAGCATAGTGGTTCCGGCATTCAATGAAGGCCGACAGGTCTACATGACCCTTAAAAGCCTTGCCGCAAGCAATTATCCCCCGGAAAAGATCCAGATCATCGCGGTTGATGACGGAAGTTCTGACGACACCTGGGATTGGATATGCAAGGCAAAACAGGAACTCGGGAGAAAAGTCACCGCATTAAAATTACCTTGCAACAAGGGGAAAAGGCATGCTCTTTACGCCGGATTTCAGCAGTCCAGAGGCGAAATACTTGTAACTGTTGACAGTGATTCGGAAGTAAAACCGGATACTCTGCATAATCTGATCAGCCCCCTAGTAAAAAACTCCAAAGTCGGAGCTGTTGCCGGAAACATCCGCGTTTTGAATCATGATAAAGGCATAATTCCGAGAATGCTGGATGTATTATTCGTCTTCAGTTTCGATTTCATACGCGCAAGCCAGAGCATGGTAAACATGGTTATGTGCACTCCCGGAGCGCTTGCCGCGTACAGAAAGACGGCGGTAATGCCGGTTCTTCTGGAATGGCTCAATCAGACCTTTTTCGGCAGACCGTCAAATATCGGTGAAGACCGCGCCATAACAAACCTTGTAATAAGAGAAGGTTATGATGTTATCTATCAGCAGAATGCAGTGGCATATACCAATGTGCCCACCGGGTATACGGGCCTCTGCAAGATGTTCCTCCGCTGGGCGCGCAGCCACATCCGCGAAACGATAGTCATGTCACGATTTGCTTTCAGAAAATTCAGAAACGACTCGGTGTCCGGTTTGCGCATAAACCTTATACTGCACTGGTTCGGAATCATCCTCTCCCCGTTCTTCCTGTTTGCGACAATAGCCTGCCTCTGGTGGCAGCCTCTCGGGTTTGGATTATGCGTCATGGTCGGCATAATAATAACATCAACCGTAACCGGAATCGTATACACAAAACGATGTGGAAACTCGGATGGACTTTTGTCCTTCCTGTACGGATTATTTGTATTTGTCAGCCTCTCCTGGATATCGACTTATTCGCTTGCAACCCTTCACCACTCCGGCTGGCTGACAAGAAGCAATGCCGTGAAAAAAGAGAGAGCATCGGCAATCATTCAAAAATTCTATTTTGACTTCGACGCATTTGATTCCGGGAAGGAATTCCCGCTTCAAGGACGCTCGCACGCCAACCTGTAATATGGAGAAAGGGGTCAAGGATTCAAGGGTTCAAGTGTTTGTTTTCTAACGATTTTGTCCGAGCTTTAATCATCATCTCTACTTCCCCGATATATCTTAGCAAAAGATTCGCCAACAGGCCGATGACGGTTAAACCCTCACGCTTCACCCCTGTTCCTGTTCTTCTTATACACACTAAGCCACTCCTCCTGAAATTCTATAAACCGGTTCTCTTCTATCGCAATCCTGATCTCTTTCATGAGATCCTGGTAGAATGTCAGGTTATGAATCGTCAAAAGAGTTTCAGCTAAAGGATCACGCGAAAAGAGGAGATAGCGCAGGACCATGCGTGGATACGTTCGGCAGGTGTAACAGCCGCATCTGGTATCGAGCGGGAACTTGTCTTTGCGGTATGTTTTGTCAAGAATCCTGATTTTCCCCATTCGGGTAAAAAGGGTCCCCTGTCTGGCGTACCGGGTCGGGATCACACAGTCGAACATATCCATGCCGCCCCGTACGGCTGCAAGTATGTCTTCCGGAAGACCTACTCCCATCAGGTACCTTGGCTTATCTTCCGGCAGAAACGGCGCGGTGACTTCCACAACCTTTTTCATGAGCTCAAAACCCTCTCCGACACTGACACCTCCGATTGCATAACCGTCAAAAGGAATCGAGGTGATGTCAAGGGCGCTTTTTTGCCTAAGATCGGGGAATACCCCGCCCTGCACTATTCCGAACATGAACTGGTATTCCTTTAATCCCACCTCCCTGCATCTTTTCGCCCAGCCGGTCGTACGTTCAACTGATTTTGTTATATACTCCCTCGATGCCGTGTGCTCGGCGCATTCATCAAAAGCCATGACGATATCGGCGCCGAGATCGCGCTGAATCTCCATCGATTTTTCAGGTGTAAGAAAGACCCGCTCTCCGTCCTCCTCGTATGAAAAAGAAACGCCCTCATCGCTTATCTCCCTTCCTGGTAGAGAAAAAACCTGGAAACCGCCCGAATCGGTGAGAATGGTCTTATCCCAGCCCATGAAACGATGAAGACCGCCCATCCGTTTTACCGTTGCAAGCCTTTCTCCGAGTGAGAGATGATAAGTATTTGCAAGAATCACTTCCGAATCCGTCTCCGCAACATCCCGTGGTGTTGTTGAGCGGACGAACCCTGCCGTACCAACAGGCATAAAGGCAGGGGTTTGAACTTTCCCGTGAGCTGTTGTAAATTCTCCTTTTCTTGCGCCGCATGAATCGACGGCAAGCAGGTTAAAGCCTATATCTTTTGAATTCATCGTATCCTTTTCCTAATTAGTGTCCATCCGGAAACTGTAACTTATTAAAAAATATATTAAAAACATTGATTTTCAGGTTGATTTTATGGCGCATTCTGCTATTGTTATTTCACAAAATATTGAAATC
>RPRI01000244.1 GCA_003818505.1 Desulfobacteraceae bacterium
AGGCTCATTTTTTTATCCGGCAACTCATGAAGTCTTTGTTTTTGCTTTCATCAAGAGCCGAAGCAGATATTTGCTTTCACGGCATTTCATCTGTTTCCTGACAACCATTATTTCAGAAAGGAGCAAGGTGAATCGATTTCGCCTTGCCCCTTTTTTTATGTTTCCCCGCTGTTTCGTATGGGCGCATCCACCCTTTGATGCAATTTTGCAAACCCGGTGCCTCAACAAAAACATATCCGACAGGATTTAAATGATTAACAGGATGATTTGTCGTAACAACGAATAGCCGATTACGGACTGTATTACGCTTTTTCGATAATGAACACATTCTACGCATGCCTTCAACAGAACTTATTTGATTTTATATAAATATTGGAATAAATTGCTGGTAATTCAAGGTGCAGATTTTTCTAAAAACCGGATATTAAATACTACATAGTGTCCATCCGGAAACTAAAGATAGATACTATTGCGTTTCCAATTCGGAAATCGGCAATTTTGGGCAAGCTCAAGAAAATCAAGGGATTGCGCGGAGACATACGTATAGTATGTCGCACAAGAAATCCCGCAGATTGACACAGAGATCGCACAAAAGGGCCATTTCCGGATGGAAACTACATATAATTAATTGTTATCTTAAAACTTTACAGAGGCACAATATATTATTAAAGGCTTCATCCTGAATGATGAACGGTTTAAAACCGGCAACTCCATAAACTATTTTAATGAACTGCAGGAACGGATTCGGGAAATCCGGATTTCTGAGCGTTTTTTCTATCAGAAAATTAAAGATATCTACGCGACCAGCATCGACTATGACCAGAAAGATGAAAAAACCGTCGAGTTTTTTAAAATTGTTCAGAACAAGCTGCTCTTAGCTATAAGCCGGCATACTGCCGCCGAGCTGGTTTACAGGCGGGTGGATGCCTCTTTACCTCTTCTGGTAATGCAGTCCTATGACAAAAAGACGGATATTCCCATTCGTAAAAGTGATGTCGGTATTGCCAAGAATTATCTATATGAAGATGAAATTAAGCTGCTTGGACTGTTTGTGGAGCAGTATCTTGCCTTTGCCGAAACTATGGCTATCTAGCACACTCCGATGTATATGAAAGACTGGATCGCAAGGCTTGATGCCATATTCAACTTAACAGAAGAGAGCTGTTAACTCATGCAGGTAAAATCAGCCATGAAATGGCGCTTGAAAAATCCGCGATTGAGTATGAAAAGTACCATGTAGAACAAAAGAAACTTGAATATGAAGAGAGTCTTATAGAGCTGGAAAAGGATATTGCGAATTTAAAAAATATGGAAACCAGCCGGGATAGCACGAAATGAAATTCACAGAAGAAAAACTTGAACAGGCTGTAATCGACCTCTTTAAGGCCGAAGATTACAAGCACCTCACCGGTGAGCAAATCCACAAAGAACTACCCGAAGTTCTGGTTCTGGATGACGTGCCCAACTGCCGGACAAAAATAATCTTTTGAACCGAACGGTCGAAGTTTCTCCGTAGCTTACTGCGGGGAATCTTCAAAAAATAGATAAAATGAGCAGGACTTTATTAAAATCTTGAAGTGTGATAAGAAAGATATGTATTTTCAATCCCCCCGTGTTGGCATGAAAAAGAAATATTTACAGATTAATTTAACCAAGGTATCATTCGTTCATGTCAGAATATAAATATACGGAATATTTTGAAAATGAGGTTTTACGAAAACGTCCGTATATAAAAAAGGAATGGTGCATCAAGGTTATAGAAAATCCGCTAAAAGTTGAGCGTCAGGAATATAACCGTTTTAGATTTTGAGTAAAGATTGAAGCGTTTGGTGACAGAATTTTGAGAGTGATAACACTTGATGATAAAAAAACCATACATAATGCCTTACCCGATAGGATGTTTGAACTATGAAATTGAATTATTATCCCGAAACTGATTCTCTTTATATTGATCTATCATCGAAACACAGCAAGGAAAGTGTCGAAATTTCCGAAGGTATCGTCCTTGATTATGATGACGATGGACATATTACTGGAATCGATATTGATAATGCCAGCCATAAAATTGATCTCAATGAAATTATTCTAAACAAAATTCCAGCACAACTACAGGCAATAACTGCTTAATCCATAATATGTCGATCATCATAATTCAACTGACACGATTCAGCCTTCGGATTCCTCTGCCAGTTGATCGCGTTCGTGTGTGCGACTATTTCTAATTCTCTCTAATAAATTGTTGTTTCATTTGTATTGGACTTCTTCCCCGACCTCCGGATTTCATTTGCCAGTAACTTCAAGTATTCTTTCCCGAAGCTTTTTTCTTTGGCGCCGAAGAGATAGATAAAATAAGCAGGACTTTATTAAAATTATGAAGTGTGATAAGTAAGGAGTGCATTTTAACTCCCAGATATTTTATTGAAATTGATGCCTCATGTAAAACTATAGATAACTTAATATATAATGTCCTGCTTCTCAATACAAAGGCTCTTGCTGGAATATCTATCTTAGTGTATAGATTCCCAATAAAAGAAACACAACTATTTGTGGAGGTTGAAATGGCAACCATAACCAGAATTACCTTCGATTCCAAGGTAATGGGAGGGAAACCCTGTATACGTGGCATGCGTGTAACCGTAGGAACCATCGTCGGTCTTGTCGCCTCTGGTCACAGCAAAGAGGATATTTTGCGGCTATATCCATATCTCGAGCCGGAAGACATTGACGAAGCACTCACCTATGCTGCATGGCGTGTCGAAGAGATTGACGTACCGGTTGTTTGGGAATCTGCATGAAATTATTGATAGATATGAATCTATCTCCGCAATGGGCATCCGTACTTGAGAAGACTGGTTTGGAAGCAGTCCACTGGTCCCTTATTGGTCGGCCAGATGCTCCTGATCAAGAGATCCTTGAGTATGCCACGGCTCATGGGTACGTCATTTTCACCCACGATTTGGATTTTGGAGCTATACTTGCTGCAACGAATGCGGAATATCCGAGTGTGATTCAAGTTCGTACACAGGATGTTACTGTCGATCATCTCTCCCACCTTATTGTTTCAGCGCTCAAACAGTTCAAAAAACACCTCGATGAAGGTGCCTTGATTACAATCGATGAAAAGAAGTTTCGAGCTCGTATTCTCCCATTGCGGACATAGTCGGTGGCTCCGAAATTTCAGATATTCTTTCCCGGGATTTTTTTCTTCGTCACCGAACATATTGATTAAATAAGCAGGACTTTATTAAAATCATGAAGTGTGATAAGAAAGATATGTATTTTCAACCCCTCGTGTTACTGAAACGGGGGGGCATCACTTAATCTGTTCGTTTAAACAACAAAATAAAATATTATAAAGGTTCTTTATAATACGGAGCACAAGACCAAAAGGAAACCGTATCGCCCTGTTGCTTCTTGGTATCAAGGTATGCGCCTTATGCGGAGCAGACAATATTTATCAGAATAAAAAGAAGGCACGGCAATTTTTGGCTTTATAGTTATCTCCACAAACTGGATGATAGCCAGAATCGTACAATCACTTAAAAAAAGAGAAAATATAAAAATGTGTTCATCAAACCTTTACCTAATCACAAACTCCACCGGATTGATATGCGACATTATAGGAGCGTTCTTTGTGTCCTCTGAAGTAGTAAGGCAATTCAAGGGTAATAAATTTGATAAAGCCGATATAGGTAATGCACCTATAAGCGGCGATTATGATCTTGTCCATGAATCACCTGAATATCAATCTTTTGAAAAAAGCAAATACACCAAAATGAAAATTGGACTTGTCTTTCTTGTTCTTGGTTTTTCGCTCCAAATTCTTTCTAATATGTTGCAAGCCTTTTTCCATTAAAGCTTGCCAATGTTTGTTATATGTTCCAGCATCAATGATATTTTTCTCAATTAGTGTAAGATATAAAGCATGATGTTGTAACCTGACATCACGCTGAAAACCGAAATACTCAAACCATCCGTCGTATAAGGGGTTCATTATTATGGCCTAAATATTTTTTAACAAATCAATCCGCTGGACGGATAGAAGCCGCCAGTGATTTCACCGTTAGGAGCGATAATGAAATTATCATTAAGCGGTTGGCAGCGTTTGGGAATTGTTCTCACATTTCTTTGGGCGATAGGCATTCTGCTTTTCACCGCACATGAGTTCTACTCTGCAAGGTCACATCTCACTAATGCATCTCCCGAAGACAAGCAGTTCAAGGACTTATGTTTCGTTGGCTATTACGAAACTCAACTAAAAGTAATGTTGCCTTCGAAGACCGTGTCAAGGGTGTTACGAGAGAATAAGTACCTTTCCGTTGCGTTTGAACCGAAAATCAAGGTCTTAACCGTTATTATCATCATCCTTGGGCCGGTTTTGGGCGGATGGCTTTACCTGTTCCGGGGAGGCATGAGGCAAGGGGCGCAGGGACAGAAAGTGTGTTATGTAAAGGTTTATGCGTGCAGCTTATGACAGGTGAAATGGCCAAAAGATATGTTTTTCTGGACAGGGATGGAGCGGGGTCGTTTAGCTGATTGAAATTGATACCCTGGCGTAAAAACAAAAAGCAACTTAATATACAATGGTCAGTCTAAATAGATTGATGGCATACAAGACATGGTAATAAAATATCAGAAACTTAGATAAGATAATTATTTTAGAGGTGAAATATGGGTAAAACACAAGATTTGATTGATGACGCGATTTCTCTCCCTATCGAAGAAAGAGCTTTATTAGTGGACTCTCTTCTTCGTAGTATGAATCCTTCGAATGAAGAAAACGATCAAAAATGGGCATCAGAGGCCAAATCGCGTTTAGAAGAATTACGATCAGGAAAAGTGAAATCCATTTCTGGTGAAGAAATATTCAGGAAAATATGGAAGCGCTTCGAAAAATGACATACGATTTTCATCCCGAAGCGGAGGCGGTATTTCTTGCTGAAAGAGGATTATGCAAAACTGGAAAAGAAAATGAGAAAAATAGAAGAAAATTACCAACGTATAAAAGATGATAAAAGATTGTTTGATATACGCTTCTGGCAATCCCAGGGCGATGTCGCCATTTTTGAGGCAGTAGCGGAGATGATAAATGATTATTTTTTAATTCGAGGGGAAAATGCTGACGAGTCCAGACTTCAGAGAACTATTGAAACTTTTCGAAAAGCATAAAATTCGCTATCTTGTGGTCGGCGGATATGCAGTAATGAAATACAGTGAACCAAGATTCACGAAGGATTTGGATATACTAATAGCGACAGATCAAGATAATGCAAATAACGTGTATGCAGCATTGAAGGAATTTGGTGCGCCACTGGAAAATCTTACTCCTGATGATTTCGCACACAAAGACTATTTTTATCAGATGGGAAGGCCGCCTATGCGGGTTGATGTTATGATGTCGATTCCAGGAATCGAGTTCGATGAGGCGTGGGGAAAACGTGAAACTGTTGAACTGGATGATCTTAAAATATTTTTCATTTCAAGGTCAGATCTTATCAGAGCAAAAGAAGCAAGTGCAAGACCGCAGGATAAAATCGATGCTGATAAACTTAAGGAAGCAGAACAATTGGATGCCCTTGACAAAAAATAATGCGCCGCTCCGCTTTACGTCATTTTTTTGCAAGTGATCCGGACCGTTCATGGCACCCGGACTCATCTATTTCGGGAAGGTATGGGGCAATAGGCATTGAAACAGAAAGAAAATTATGCAGAGATTTATGATAGCAGCTTATGAAAGATGAAACGGCCAAAAGATATGTTTTTCTGGACAGGGATGGAGTCATAAACAAAGACTCCCCGGATTATGTGAAGAGCTGGTCCGAGTTTGAGTTTCTTCCGGGAAGCCTGGACGCGATAAGACTTTTGACTGAAAAAAATTATCAGGTTGTGATCATTACGAACCAGTCGATAATCAACCGCAAAATGGCTTCTTTGGATGATCTCGAATTTACCCATTCCATGATGAAAAAAGCCGTCATGGAAGGTGGCGGAGAAATAAAAGACATTTTCTTCTGCCCTCATACGCCTGAAGAAGGCTGCTCATGCAGGAAACCTGAACCCGGACTCATTCTCGCAGCCCTCAAGAAGTATGATATAGATGTAAAGAAATCAGTTATGGTAGGCGACAGCGCCAAGGATATCGAATGCGCAAAAAGAGCCGGATGCAGGTATGCCATACTGGTTAAAACAGGCAAATATGAACAGGCAGTCGCTACTCTTGAAGAAAAGAAGATTTATCCCGATCATATCGCAAACGATCTTAATGAGG
>RPRI01000245.1 GCA_003818505.1 Desulfobacteraceae bacterium
GCAATAGACGGAGGCGCGATGGGAGGATACTGGGACACGGGCAGCTGGTAAATCGCAAGGGCGCCTGCCACCATCAGGATAATGGCTATAACCCAGGCAAAGACCGGACGATCCAGAAAGAATTTCGATAACATTAGACTCCTCCGTCACTTCGATTTTTGGGCCGGCTGGGCCTTTTTTTCGGATTCAGGCTTATTCTTGAGGCCGCCGTCAAAAGGAACGGCCTTCACAACCGCGCCTGGCCGCACTTTCTGCATCCCTTCAACGATCAGGCGATCGCCGGCGGCAAGCCCTGCAATGACAAACCACTGGTCGCCGATAGCGCGGTCTAGCGTGAGCATCCGCTGCTGGACCTTATCCGCGGCATCTACGATCAGGGCCGTGGGATTTCCTTTAGGGTCACGTGATACCGCCTGCTGAGGAATCAGAACAGCTTTCTCGTTGACGCCTTCTTTCACCACCGCCCTAACGTACATGCCCGGCAGGAGAACACCATCAGGATTGGGAAAGACCATCCGCAGAATTACTGATCCAGTGGTTGGATCCACCGAGACGTCGCGGAACTGAAGAGCCCCTTCCAGAGGATACGGTATCCCGTCTGCCAGAAAGAGCTTCACTTTGTTCAGCTTCGTTCCCTTGCGGTTGATCAATCCTTCCTCCAGGCGGCGCCGTAACCGCAAAAGCTCTGTGCTTGATTGGGGCACATCGACATAAATCGGATCCAGTTGCTGAATGGTTGCCAGGGCCAAGGGTTGATACGCCGTGACAATAGCGCCATCAGTTACATTGGATCTCCCGATGCGTCCGGAAATAGGAGAAATAACCCCGGCATATCCAAGATTGATACGGGCTGTTTCCACCGTAGCTTTCCAATACAAGACATCGGCATCGGCCTGTTTCAAGGCGGCATCCGCGTCATCGAAGTCCTGCTGACTGACCGCTTTGTCGGCAAGAGCCTGTTTGAAGCGATCAGCTCTCAACCGAAGGGCAGGCAGGGCTGCTTCAGACCTGACAAGGGCGGCTTTGGCATTGTTAAATGCCGCTTGAAAAGGGGCGGGATCTATCTGATAGAGATCCTGCCCGGCGCGTACGGCGGAACCTTCCGTGAACAGGCGTTTCTGAATTAGGCCGTTGACCTGTGGCCGGATTTCCGCAACAAGGCAGGCCGATGTCCGGCCCGGCAGTTCGGTGGTAAGTACAACCTGCTGAGGTTCTACCGTAACAACGGAGACCTCAGAAGCACCGGACTGGGGCATTCCACTCCCTTTATTCCCCGGCTTGCAGCCGGCCTGCATCAAGCTCACTGAAAGAACGCCGATGGCGACAAATAACTTAACCCTATAACTGCTTTTCATAAAAAACCTCCACAATTCCGACCCGGATTTGATATCCGTTTCGCTTCCTGCTTCATCATAAGACTTGTCTCATATCTCCAGACGGAATGATATATCCGTCCGTACTCGGAAAAAGCCGAGGCCAGTTGCAGCCCCAGGCCGCTTTTGCCCCCTTGCGGAACATCGCCGCGCCAGCAGATGAAAATTTCCATGTCGGTATCAAGGACAGGATTTCGCAAAAGGATGATATCCTCAAGACCATTTTCCTGACCGGGTGAAGAAAGCTCATGAAATGCTGCAACCGCCGCATTGCAATCCGTGCGGGTGGATGTGCGCAGTTGTATAATTTCAATCCAATCCATTGTAACCTCATATGTCTGATGCCTGATAATATTATTCTGATTATAAGAGCCAAAATCATGCCAATTATATATATTTCATTATATCAGCATATTAAAAAAACCGTAGGATAAAAACTGCTATATTAAACAGTTTTAGCTTTCTTATTTAACAGCAAGCTGTTATGATCTTTCAAATATGGAGGTTCGGATGTTCAGAACTTAAAATTAAAACGGTGCATGCAGATTAATGGATAATCTACAAGTTGCTTGGCGATTCTATAGGGTTCGGAAACAAACGCTTGAACCCCTTCTCCCAACGAATTGGAGGAAGAACCAAATTAATCAATTCTGAGAAACAGGGAAAGAATGAACATAGATGAAAACGAATTCTTCCGCCAGGCAACCCTTCGGATCTCCAGCAGCCTGACTATAGAAACGGCCATGCAGCGCTGCATGGACTATTTAAATGAATATCTGCCTGTTTCCGGTATGATTTTTGTCCTGTATGATCCGGAATTCAATATCGGCAGAATGCTGGCCGCCATATGGCCGATCCATATGAAAAGGCCTAAAGAAACTGTTCCGTTTCCAAAAGAATTCCGGCAGCGATTCAAAGAAGACTGGGCCAAAGATTCAGGTGTCAGGATAATAAACGACATAGAACTGGAGGAGCCGCATATCCGGCAAGTCCTGTCCATGGTTTTTCCATCCGACATATCTCATCTTCACATGGATCTGGAACTCGAAAAAAAAAGGCTCGGTGGACTGGTCTTATTCACCGAAGGAAAGAATCGCTACAGCGCCTTGCATGCCAGGCTGATCTCTCTTCTGCATGAGCCCTTTACCATTGCCATATCAAACATTCTGCAGTACCAGGAGATACTGAAACTAAAGGATATGCTGGCCGACGACAATCGCTACCTGCATCAGCAGATGCAACAGATAGCAGGGGACACGATTATCGGCGCCGATTTTGGACTTAAAGGCGTCATGGAAATGGTCCGGCATGTGGCGCCGCTAAACAGCCCGGTTCTGCTGATAGGTGAAACCGGGGTGGGAAAAGAAGTTATCGGCAACGCGATCCACTTTGCATCGCAGCGTAAAAACAACCCGTATATAACGGTCAACTGCGGCGCTATTCCTGAAAATCTTATCGACAGCGAATTATTCGGTCATGAGAAAGGCGCCTTTACCGGCGCCGTATCCAGGAAAAGGGGACGCTTTGAACGTGCGCATAGCGGAACAATTTTCCTTGATGAGATCGGCGAGTTGCCGCTGGCCGCGCAGGTCCGGCTGCTGCGGGTGCTTCAGCAGCATGAAATCGAACGGGTTGGCGGGACCGAATCAATCCCGCTGGATGTGCGCATCATCAGCGCCACTCATCAGAATCTTCCGGAAATGGTAGGCAAGGGCACCTTTCGCGAAGACCTCTGGTTCCGTCTCAATGTTTTTCCGATTATGATCCCGCCGCTGCGTCAACGTACAGAAGATATACCCGCACTGGTAAATCATTTTATTGAGAAAAAATCCCGGGAACTGAAAATAACTGAACGTCCGCCTTTGGCGTGGGAAGCCATGGAACAACTCCAGAGATATCACTGGCCGGGGAATGTACGCGAACTCGAAAACAAGGTTGAACGTGCGCTGATTCTGAATCAAATTACAAACAACAGCCAGCTTAGATTTGAACCGTTTTTTGGGTCGCCCGCCTTGCAGAAAAATGAAATTGCAGGAAAACCGGAGACAACCATCCGGCCTTTAGAAAAAATGATTGCAGACTATATCAAAAAGACTCTTGAACAAACAGACGGAAAGGTTGAAGGCGAGAAAGGCGCCGCCCGGCTGCTCGGGCTGCATCCCAGCACGCTGAGAGGACGGATGAAAAAGATGGGAATTCCCTATGGCAAAAAGAGCCAGCTGCGGTGATATTTAAAGTTATCATAAACGTCGTAAATCAATTCCGTTTGGGTATGGGCGCATATGCGATCTGCAGGAACCGAAATTATTAACAGGCCCTGTTCCCTGCGGTCGAAGCTGCCCGCTGCTTGTAGTTAGTGTCCATCCGGAAACCACGCTCGGACACAGTTAAGTTTCCAATTCGGAAATAGGCAATTTTGGGCAAGCTCAAGTAAATCAATGGCTTGCGCTTAAGACATACGCATAGTATGTCGCACAAGAAATCCCGCGGATTGACACAGAGATCGCTCAAAAGGGTCATTTCCGGATGGAAACTAGTTAGCAGCTTCAAGAATGACCTGTCCATCGTCAAAGGCGGCAAATTAAATTACATGGAATACATGCAGTCTCAAGCATCCTGCTTCAAGCAAGAAGACCTTTCCTGAACGCTTTTATATAACCCATGCAATACTCATCCTTTCCCATCAGCATCAGGGCGGCCCGAAGAGTGCCAAGGAGCTGTTTGTCCGAGGGATCGAGTATTGCAGCATCGAGGCCGCGCGCGACAGCTTCTGCGAGGAAGGTACGATTCACCAGTTTCCGATTTGGGAGTCCGTGCGAAACATTGGTAAGGCCGCATACGGTATGAACCCCCTGATAGTGTTTCATTATTTCTTCTATCGCATCCAGGGTGGCGCAAGCGGAATTAGAATCCGCTCCTACAGGAAAGACCAGAGGGTCGATAAAGAGGGTATTTATTCCAATGCCGGTTGAAGTGACTTTTTCGATCAGACGGCCCGCTATTTCAACTTTTTCAGCCGCACTTTTGCCCATCCGGTTCCCGGTCTGACAAAGGCCTATAACTGTCGCCCTGTAATCCAGAACAAAAGGAAGAATGCCATCCAGACGGGATGATTCCAGGGTGATTGAATTGATCATCGGGGGCTTCTTTACAAGCGAAATGACTTTTCCTATGACTTTGGGATCAGGGCTGTCAATGCACAATGGAAGTTCGATAACCTCTTGCACCGCTTCGATAATCCACCTGAGGTATTCTGCTTCTTTCTCCATGAATGCCGCCGCATTCACATCTATGTAGTCGGCCCCGGCATCGCTTTGAACTATTGCCTCATTTTGAATGTATTCCCTGTTCCCGGAGGCTATGGCTTCAGCAATTTGTCTGCGGGAAGAGTTAATTTTTTCACCGATTATGATCATGCCCTCTCCTCCGGCTGCCGGGTTTTTTCTGTCAGGCTGAAAGCCTTGTTAACAGCTTCAAAGGCATCTTTTGCATACCCGTCGACGCCGATTCTGTCTGCAAACTCCTGGGTCACAGGCGCGCCCCCGACCATGATCTTGATTTTATCCCTCAAACCGGCTTTCGTTATAGCTTTAACGGCTTCATCGGCTGCCGGCATTGTCACTGTAAGAAGGGCTGACATCCCGAAGATATCGTAATCCCCTTCCGCAATCGCTGCGCATATCTTTTCGGACGGGACATCGACGCCCAGATCGGTAACCTCCCATCCGTTTCCTTTCAGCATCATTGTGACGATGTTCTTGCCGATATCATGTATATCTCCACTGACTGTTCCGATGAGATATTTGCCAGCATGAAATTTCCCGCCTCCGGCATTCAGCAGGGGTTCGAGTTCTGCTACCGCCGCCTGCATTGCCTTGCCTGAAATCAGCAGTTCCGGGAGATAACTCTCACCGATGCTGAACAGTTCACCGACCTTCCTTATTCCGGGCATTAGTCCATCCTCAAGAACAGATTTTGCCGTCAGGCCTTTTTCGACCGCCTCCCTGCAGAAACTGATGGCATCCTTATCCTTTCCTTCGATGATTGCCCTGGTAAGTTTCTCAAACAGTTCTTTGCTCATAATGGCTCCTTATAATGTGACTTTTGCATACCATCCGATTCAGGCCGGATCGAGGTATTAAAGATCGCAGCCGGATATTTGCCGCCAGGTGAAAGTGAATTATGTAATAACATGGTAAGTTTGTCTAACAAAAGGCGGCATGCGCGTCAAGGAAGATAGTACCCTTTGTGTTGAGACCTTTGAAAAATATTCAATTTTGTCCAGGTACAAGGAAGGCGATAATATAGCTCTTACGCTTCACTTCGTGCAACCGCAGGAATACATTGGTTATTACAAGGATTGAAATTTGAGTCTGACGCAGAAATCGGGCAAAAGGGGGTGTTCTGCAAAGGGCTACTAATTGACACTCAAGCCATTGTCCTATACATTTCATTTAAGCAACGATTTCCAAAAAGGTTGATTTGAAATCCATGAGTATTGCCATAAAATTGCGCTTTAAAGATTTGGAAGTGACTCCGGAGGATGTTGCACGGTATGCAGGCGGAAGTCTCTACAGGCCTGATGCAAAAAGAAAGAAGCTGGCTGCGGATATTCTAAAATGTGCGGCAACTCTTGTTCATCCGGCTTTCGTTTATGCCGCTCATCATATCAATACTATGGGTCCTGAGCATGGCCTTTCTCTATTTCTTCCGAACGACAAGCTTGATGCCGGTACGGTTTTTATTGTGGCCGCAGTCTGTACGATCGGGCCTCAACTGGAGAACGAAACATCAAAACTAATGTCACAGGGAAAGTCTCTGGAAGCACTTTTCCTTGATGCGGCA
>RPRI01000246.1 GCA_003818505.1 Desulfobacteraceae bacterium
AAGGTCGGGTTTTTGAAAGGAATATAATGGCACGGCTAAAACTTTATTATGACAAAGAGGTTGTTCCGAAGCTGATTGAAATCTTTAAGTATGGGAACAAAATGCAGGTTCCTAAACTGGAAAAGATAGTGCTTAATATAGGGCTTGGGGAAGCTATTCATAATATAAAATTGCTTGATGCTGCTGTGGATGAGCTTAAGATTATAACAGGACAGAAACCTGTAGTTACCCGCTCAAAAAAATCTATTGCCGCGTTCAAACTGAGAATCGGAATGCCTATCGGATGCATGGTTACTCTCCGAAAGGACCGCATGTATGATTTTCTTGACAAGCTCCTTAATACTGCTCTTCCGCGTGTGAGAGATTTCAGGGGGGTATCCAATAAGGCTTTTGACGGTTTCGGAAACTATACGCTCGGCATAAAGGAACATATAATTTTTCCTGAAATCGATTATGATAAGATAGAGAAGATCAAAGGGCTGAATGTCTGCATAGTAACAAATGCAGCAACGGATGAAGAGGGAAAAGAGCTTTTAAGGCTTCTCGGAATGCCTTTTAAGAATTAAGGGCCATTACAAAATAGCAATTACGTTTCTGGCTATTTTATGACGACTACTATGCCTGACACGGCATTTTAATGTAATAATTATTTTTATGACGACTTAATATGGTTTTCGAACTATATTGTTTTATATTCCGGGTAAAAAGTTTACAAGGAGGATGATTTGGCGAAGCAGTCACTTAGGAATAAGGCTATGGGTAAACCTAAATTCAGTGTAAGGGCATATAACAGGTGTCCTATTTGCGGAAGGCCGCGAGCCTATATCAGGAAATTTGGAATTTGCCGTATTTGTTTCAGAAATCTTGCCTCAGCCGGCAAGCTTCCCGGAGTTATTAAATCCAGCTGGTAAGTAATTATTTTACGGATTTGTTTTTTGTTTATAACTTTTTTGATGCGGTTATAAAGATCGGAGAAAAGAATGGCAATGAGTGATCCAATAGCGGACATGTTGACCCGGATAAGGAATGCCGGCAAGGCGAAATTCAACAGCGTTGATATACCAGGGTCCAAGTTGAAAACCGAGTTGGCAAAGGTCCTGAAGAATGAAGGATTTATAAAGAATTATAAATTCTTAAAAGACAACAAGCAGGGAATTTTGCGGGTCTACCTTAAGTACGGTCAGGACAAGAACAGCGCTATTTTCGGTATAGAAAGAATCAGCAGGCCGGGTCGAAGAACGTATGTGAAAAACAATGAATTGAAACCGGTGTTCAGCGGCATGGGCCTTGCCGTTTTATCCACTTCAAAAGGCGTAATGACGGACAAGAGGGCTGCCAAAGAAAAACTGGGAGGCGAAGTCCTCTGCAAGGTTTGGTAAGAAAAGAGGGGTAACAGATGTCTCGTGTAGGAAAAAAACCGATTCAGGTTCCCGATAAAATAAAAATATCATACAGGGATAAAGCGATAACAGTTGCCGGGGAAAAGGGTTCTCTGACCTGTAAAATTCACCCGGATATAGATTTGAAGATTGAAGGCGGCGTTATAAATGTATCGACCCTTTTGGATGACAGACCGGGAAGGGCTTTGCAGGGCCTTACAAGAAGTCTTGTCAATAATATGATAACCGGTGTCAACAAAGGCTTTGAGCGTATTCTTGAAATAAACGGAATAGGTTATCGTGCGGAGCTGAAGGGTAAAAGTTTAGTCTTTAATCTTGGTTTCTCGCATCCGGTTGTTTTTGATCTTCCTGATGGCATTAGTGCGGCTGTTGAGAAGAATACAGTTGTTAAGCTTTCCGGGATTGATAAGGAAAAACTAGGGCTGGCTGCCGCTTCAATAAGGAAATTAAAACCGCCTGAACCGTACAAGGGGAAAGGTATAAAATATTCCGACGAGCGTATTCAGAAGAAGGCAGGAAAGACGGGTACGAAATAAGAGGAAATATAATATGGCGTCACAAGATATTAAAGTACAGGCACGGTTGAAGAGAAAAAAAAGAATCAGAAAAAGGCTTTCCGGCACACAGGAGCGTCCTAGATTGTGCGTCTTCAGAAGCGCTAAGCAAATTTATGCCCAGATGATAGACGATGTGAGCGGTAATACCCTTGTTTCTGCATCGAGCACTGAAAAAGTGGTTGCGGAACAGGCTGGCGGGGAGAAGAAAACATCCACAGCAAACCGTGTCGGAAAAATAATAGCAGCGCGTGCTATCGATAAAGGGTATAAAAAGGTTGTTTTTGACCGTAACGGTTTTTTGTATCACGGCCGCATCAAGGCGGTATCGGACGGCGCGCGTGAAGCCGGTTTGGATTTCTAGTCTTTTATTATTAGTTAAGGAGGCAGGCCCTTGTTCAAACAGGATGCAGGCGATAATCAGTTGATCGATAAAGTGGTTCACATTAACCGGGTGGCAAAAGTCGTAAAGGGTGGCCGCAGGTTCAGTTTCAGCGCCATAGTTGTTGTAGGTGATGGTGAAGGTAGTGTAGGATGTGGCCTTGGAAAGGCAGGAGAAGTTCCCGAAGCTATCCGAAAAGGCGTGGACCAGGCAAAAAAAAATATGGTAAAAGTTTCTCTGACGGAAGGAACAATTCCTTTCGAGGTTATAGGTAAATTTGGAGCTGGCAAGGTGCTGTTAAAGCCGGCGTCTAAAGGCACCGGGTTGATCGCCGGCGGAGCGGTCAGGGCTGTCCTTGAAGCCACAGGCGTCCAGAATGTCTTAACGAAGTGTATGGGATCCCATAATCCCCACAATGTCGTCAAGGCAACCATCACCGGTTTGAAAAAATTGCAGAGCCGCGAGCAGGTAGCCGAAAGGCGGGGAAAGACCGCTGAAGAACTGTAAGCCGTTGTAAAAAATAACTGTACCATTTCAATGCCGAGAACGGCATAATGAGCCGTAATGAAATGGTCCAGAAGGTAACAACTATTTCGTAACGGCTCCTAACGGGGAAGATGATATATGTCGGGAATACTGAAAGTCACACTTATAAAGAGCATGATTGCACGGCCCGAAAAACAACGGAAAGTATTGCGCGGTATGGGCCTTACAAAGCTTAATAGAACAGTTGAGCTCAATGACACTCCTTCGGTTAGGGGTATGATCAGCAAGGTATCGCATCTGGTGAAAGCTGAGGAGAAGATTGATGAAATTAAATGAATTATCGCCGTCTAAGGGATCGAAAAGTTCGCGCAAACGTTTAGGGCGCGGACCCGGATCCGGAACCGGCAAAACTTCAGGTAAAGGCCACAAAGGGCACAAGGCGCGCTCGGGCGGAGGAGTTAGGCCAGGATTTGAAGGCGGGCAAATGCCGATTCAAAGGCGCCTTCCCAAGGTAGGCTTTACGAATATATTCAAAAAAGAATTTGCTGTTATCAATATACGTGATCTTTTAAAATTTGAAAGCGGTTCTATAGTTGATGAAGCTCTTCTTGTCCGTTCAGGAATAGTAAAGGGAAGAAGGGATGGGATAAAACTTCTCGCGCAGGGCGACATAAATTTTCCGCTGACGGTAAAAGTCAGCGGAGCCAGCAGCGGGGCAAAGGAAAAGATAGAAAAAGCCGGCGGCAAAATAGAGGTTATATAAATGGTTGGGAGCGGTTTCCAGAATATATTTAAAATACCTGAACTGAAAAAACGAGTATTGATGACTCTGGCATTGCTTATTGTTTACCGTATCGGAGTTCATGTGCCGGTGCCCGGCATTGACAGTGTCGCCCTTGCATCCTTTTTTGCCAAAGCAAAGGGAACCCTGCTCGGACTTTTCGACATGTTTTCAGGCGGTGCATTTGAAAAGCTGTCGGTATTTGCACTCGGTATAATGCCCTATATCAGCTCATCCATTATCTTGCAGTTGTTGACCGTTGTTGTTCCGCATCTTGAGCGCCTGTCAAAAGAAGGGGAGCAGGGGCGGAAAAAGATTGTCCAGTACACGAGGTACGGCACAGTGTTGCTGAGCATAATACAGGGGTTCGGCATCAGCATCGGACTTGAAAGCATGGCTTCTCCGGGAGGAGCTCCTGTTGTTTTATTTCCGGGCTGGGGATTCAGGCTCATGACAGTTATTACCCTTACAGCCGGGACGGCATTTATTATGTGGCTTGGGGAGCAAATTACCGAACGCGGAATCGGAAACGGAATATCCCTTATTATATTTGCCGGAATTGTATGCCGGATGCCTAATGCCATAGCCAACACATTCAAGCTTGTTTCAACGGGTGAAATGAATATATTTTTTGTTGTTATTCTCCTCGTTCTTATGGTCGGCGTTGTAGGAGTAATAATATTTGTCGAGCAAGGGCAGCGGCGTATACCGGTTCAATACGCAAAAAGGATCATAGGCAGGAAAATGTACGGTGGCCAGAGTACTCATCTTCCGCTTAAAATAAATACGTCAGGGGTTATTCCCCCGATTTTTGCATCTTCCATCATGATGTTTCCTGCGACTATTGCCAGCTTCATAAAGATTGAATGGATGCAGGATTTTGCGAAAGCGCTGACACCGGGCGGGGTGGTTTATGAACTGCTCTTTGTGGGATTGATCTTTTTCTTCTGCTATTTTTATACGGCTGTTACATTCAATCCGGTTGACGTGTCTGAAAACATGAAAAAACACGGCGGATATATTCCGGGGATAAGACCGGGGAAACGGACCTCCGATTATATAGACAGGGTGCTTACGCGCATTACTTTAGGAGGCGCCATTTATGTTTCGTGTATCTGTGTCCTTCCCTCGGTGCTGATAACACAAGTTAATGTTCCATTTTATTTCGGCGGGACGGCCCTCCTGATAGTGGTTGGGGTTGCTATAGATACGATTTCACAGATAGAGTCGCATATGATATCCCGCCATTATGAAGGCTTTCTGAAGAAGAGCGGCGCTAGGGTCAAAGGGCGATTCTAACATGGTGGTTTTAAAATCACCTAAAGAAATCGATAAATTAAGGGTAAGCAACAGGATTGTCGCTGATATTCTTTGCAGCCTTGAGGGTGAAGTTAAGCCGGGCGTAGATACTTTATACTTGAACGATCTTGCTGAAAAACTGGCAGTGGAAAAAGGTGCAAAACCAGCGTTCAAAGGTTATAAAGGGTATCCGTATTCGCTGTGTACCTCAGTGAATAATGTCGTGGTTCACGGTATGCCTTCAAAAAAGCAGCTTGTTGAAGGTGATATTATAAGCCTTGATTTCGGGGTTCTGTTTGACGGGTATTATGGTGATGCCGCCATAACAGTGCCTGTCGGGAAAATATCCGAAGCCGCGATGAGGCTTACACGGATAACAAGAGAAGCTCTTTATAAAGGAATTGAAAAGGCCGTACCGAAAGGAAGGCTTACCGATATATCTTATGCCGTACAGTCTTATGTTGAGGCTGCAGAGTATTCGGTTGTTCGTGTATTTGTCGGCCATGGAATCGGGAGCAGTCTTCATGAGGATCCGCAGGTTCCAAATTTCGGGAAACCGGGCATGGGAGCCATACTAAAACCCGGCATGACGCTTGCTATTGAGCCGATGGTTAATGAAAAGGGATATGAAGTCGATATTCTTGAGGACGGCTGGACGGCGGTAACAAGGGACGGCGGTCTTTCTGCTCATTTTGAACATACGATGGTCGTTACAGAAAATGGTCCGGTTATTTTAAGCGAAAGAAACGGGGGCTGAACTATGGCTAAAGAGGAAGCAATCAAGGTAGAAGGAACAGTACTTGAGACGCTGCCGAATGCGATGTTCAGGGTCGAGCTTGAAAACAAACATCAGGTGCTTGCGCACATTTCCGGTAAAATGCGCATGCATTTTATAAAGATTCTTCCCGGCGACAAAGTGACTGTTGAGCTTTCGCCTTATGATCTGACGCGCGGCAGAATCACATATAGGACCAAATAAAAGACGCAGCCCGGGATATATTAGTAAGTTAGAAATTATTTTCCGCGTTTTTCTACCCTTCAAGGGGGGTGCAGAAAATAGTCCCGTTTATCGAGGTGAGGAGCGAGGTATATGAAAGTCAGGGCATCAGTTAAAAAAATATGCAGCAAATGTAAAATCGTCCGCAGAAAAGGCGTTATAAGGGTAATCTGCGAGAATAAAAGACATAAACAGAGGCAAGGATAGAGGAGGATAAGCTTTGGCAAGAATTGCAGGAGTAGATCTACCCAAGAATAAGAGAG
This sequence comes from Desulfobacteraceae bacterium, assembly GCA_003818505.1. Classification (GTDB taxonomy): domain Bacteria; phylum Desulfobacterota; class Desulfobacteria; order Desulfobacterales; family RPRI01; genus RPRI01. Next base: position 6,163 of record RPRI01000246.1, read on the forward strand.
TTGAAATCGGCCTGACGTATATTTACGGGATTGGAAAAGCAG
>RPRI01000247.1 GCA_003818505.1 Desulfobacteraceae bacterium
TCAGAATCTGGCGCAGACGGCCCGGATCGCCACGCAGCAGCAACGGAACATCGGGAGAAATGCCGAAGATAAGTTCCAGTCCTTTCTCATGAGCCTGGAGCGCAAGTGTGGCCGCGAAATCTTCCAGCAGGCTTGACAGATCAAAGTCAAGCATTTCAAGGTCAAGTTTCTGCGCTTCAAGTTTTGAAAAGTCTAGAATGTCGTTGATCAGGCGGAGAAGAGATTCACCGCTGGCGCGCACGATTTCGGCATAACGCCGCTGCTCATCCGAAAGTTGTGTGTCCAGCAGGAGTCCCGTCATACCTATAACACCATTCATGGGTGTGCGGATTTCGTGGCTCATGTTGGCCAGAAACTCGCTTTTGGCGATGCTGGCCATCTCAGCCTGCACGGCCATCTCATTGGCGCGTACCGTGGCTTCTTCGAGCCGGCGATTGGTCTCCAGCAATTCTTCTTCGGCCAGTTTTCTGCTGGTGATGTTGGTAATGAGATTCAGTGTTGATGGCCGTCCTTCCCAATCGATACGTACAGAACTGATCTCAACCCATTGGATCAGGCCATTCTTGTGAATAGCCCTGTAGGTATGCCTGCTCGATGTTGTATCCCCATTGATCTTTTGAATATATCTTTGTATTATTAAATCTCGCTCTTCCGGATGGATTAAATCAAAGATGTTGATCGACTGCAATTCCTCATACGAATATCCAAACGACAATGCCGCATTACTGTTCAGAAATTTAATCATACCATCCTGTATCACCAAAATGATATCGCTGACATTATCTACCAGAAGGCGATATCTTTCCTCGCTTTCCCGCACCCGTTTAGTCGCCAGCTCCTGCTGAATCGCTGTTGCCATTACATTGGCAATGGCTTCGAGAAAGTGGGCATCATACCGGGTAAAATGCTGCATCAGGTCGGTATGCGCCCCGAGTACGCCATAGGGTCGCTCCGGGCCGGGAATGACAACAGTCATACCCCCTACAATGTTATGCTCGGTAAGCAGTTCCGGAGGTGAGAAACGAGATTCATCGTGTATGTTTTCGGCGATAACAGGTTTGGCTTGAAGCAACGTGTATCCACCCTGCGAATTGGCGCCATCCGGCACTGATTTATGACCAACCCGGCCGTCTTTCCATCCGACACCGGCCCGCAGAAAGAGTATTCTCTCATCTGCCCGGTGCTCCATGATATAGGCGTATTTTGTTCCGAGTACGCGAGAAACCACGTTCACCGCATGGTTGAGCAGTTCGTCCAGGCTGATTCCGGACAGGGCGCGCTGACCGAAGAGAGCTACTTCAGCCTGCTGAAGGGCGCGCCTTTTTTGGATCGAAACAGCCAGGGTCAGTTTCCGGTTGAGTTGCAGCACATAAACCGTTACCAGAATAACAGCGATGAGAGCAACTATCCCCATCAGGAACCAGTGCCGGTATTGCTGAAACACCTCGCGCACGGTCACTTTCCCGTAATCCTTGTACGGGCCAACGCGGAGTTCCATGAGGCATGCATGCACTGGCTGGTAGTTCTGTGGGATCGTCCAGCCGGCACAGTTGGCAGCCTTGGCCGCCGGGCAATCCGCCGGCATGTTCATCAGGGCTGCCGCCACCTGTTCAGCCAATTCGTCGGAGGTCCGGAAAAGTTTGGCCAGCGGCCATTCAGGATAAAGACGGGTCGAGCGGAGAAAGTTGAATCCGGCATCGTCGCTGCGCTGGTCGATCACCCGAAACTTATCCAGGTTGATTTTACCCTCTTTTGCCATTCGCTCAAGTGTATCGGTTCGAACGGTACCAGCATCCGCTTCTCCGCCCAGCACGGCCCAGACCACAGCATCGTGCGTACCCGCAAACCGCAAAGCAGAGAAGTCGCGCTGCGGATCTATTCCGTGCTGTTTGAGTTCCCGCCACGCCACCTGCCAGCCGCCGAACGACGTCTCCGTGACCGCGCAGAAAGTCTTGCCGACAAGGTCACCCGGGCGCTGGATTTCCTTGCGATCAGCCATGCAAAAGATCACACCGCCGAAAATCTTGTAGGCGTTACCCTGACGCAGATTTTGGAGCGTAACGATTCGGTTGGCGCCGTAAGACCGTTCCAGTCCCACGTAGAAAGAGGGGTTGGCCAGGATGAACTCGACCTCTTCACGCTCGGCGGCCGAACAGATTTCATTAAAGTCCAGGGGCACAATTTTAAAAGTGTGTCCGGGAATCTGGCTGCCGAGATACCGGGCCGTGGGTTCCCACTCCTGCAGACATTTATCCTGCCCGCGTTTGGCAAGCACACCTATTCTGACCACCTGGCCGGACTCATGATCTTCAGGCTTCGCATCCGCTGCAAAAACAGCCGGGGCAAGCAGCGCCCACACCACGGCGATCAGCACCATAGCGACCGAGCCAGTCTTCAACAAACCGAGTCCTTTCTTGAGACCCATCATCTGTTTGTCTTTCATAAAGTCATAATCTCCGGTGGCTGGATTGTTGTTTTCTCAGCTTGTTAAAGCCTGTCCACAGCACATACATCTGTTCCGGCTCGGTTAGTTTCTGAACGGGATATTTGCCTTAAGGTCTTTGATTTATTTGTATTATAAGCATTTAAAGCCCTACCCTGACATCAGCAGCCGCACTGGCTGCTGTCAGGGTAAGCTGCTTTTAGTTAGTTTCCATCCGGAAATGGCCCTTTTGTGCGATCTCTATGTCAATCTGCAGGATTACTTGTGCGGCATACATTGTGTATGCCTCCGCGCAATCCCTTGATTTCCTTGAGCTTGCCCAAAATTGCCTATTTCCGAATTGGAAACTTCACCGTGTCCGAGCTTAGTTTCCGGATGGACAATAGTTACATTTTTTCTTTATACGACCCGGCAGGAACAGGGTCAATAAAAAAGCCCGTGAATCAGTGGATTGGGTTATCTTTTACAGAGGTTATTCACACGATCCGGTTGAAACTATGGATGCATTCCGGCGATGTCGCCGTAATTGATGAGGATGGTTTTTTCAGGATTACCGACCGGATGAAGGACATCATCATTACGGCCGGAGGCAAGAACGTGGCGCCGATAGCAATCGAAAGCCTCATAAAGGAAGACCCCCTTATCAGCCAGGTCTTTGTAATCGGCGACCGGAAAAAATACCTGACCGCAATTATAACCCTCGACATCGAAGAACTTATGGTGCGCTCCCGTCGCCTGGGGTTGAAGGGTGAATATGCCCAACTGGCGTCACACCCAGTCATAAGGCAGGAGGTGGATAATATTATTCGGCAAAAGAACATGAAACTGGCCCGGTTCGAGACTATAAAAAAATTTATTATTCTTGATCGCGACCTCTCAATAGACAGCGGAGAACTTACTCCGACCATGAAAGTAAAGCGCAAAAGCCTCTACGAAAAATACAGCAAACTGATCGATGATCTTTATGCGGATGAGTAATCGCCGGGAAACGATTACATCGGCAATGCTTTTTTCGCCGGCATTTGATCCATTATATACTCCGACAGCGCAGTGATCGTTAAACTGGGGTTGACGCCAAGATTGGCAGGCACCACGGAGCCGTCGGCCACGAAGAGGTTGGGATAGTTAAACATCTCCCCCTTGAAATCGACCACGCCTTTTTCAGGAGACTCCCCCATGCAGCAGCCGCCGAGTATATGCGCCGTAGTCGACGCGTTGAAAGCCGCTTCAGGCAACGCGCTCAACGGGATGCCGTTCATTTTTTCCGCCAGCCGCGCCGTGACTTCATTTGCAATCGGAATATAGGAAGGCGCCCTTCTTTGTCCTGCCGGCACTTTTGAATTCTGGCTGCGCCCTCCAAGCCGCCACCATCTCGGTTTATAATCCAGATACAGGAAATTTTCATCGGTCTGCATGACTAAAACGATGGTTGTCGCCGCTGCCTTTCCCAGGGGCCAGAGAAGCGACAGGAACCGAAGTGGATGGCGGATAATGTTGCCTAAAAAACGAAGCCCCCTCGGGATTTTTCCGCCCCCGCCGGTCATGATGGTGAGAAGATTGAGCAGAACATCGGAGCCTTTATTATACCGGACCAGTTCAATATGTGTCGTTTTATCGGCATAAATGCCGGATGTAATAGCAATCTGGTCATTCCAATTGACGTTTTTATCTCTTGATTTTACCCCCATGAGGGCCTCTGAATTGGTTCTCACGTAATTGCCGAGCTGACCGGATATATCGGGCAGCATGCCGTCCTGCCTGCATTTGTTCAGCAATTCGACCGTGCCCAGAACACTGGCGGAAAAGACCACGCCTTTGACTTTATATGTTTTTTCCGGGCGAAGGAAGCCGGTTGTTTTTTTTGTCAGCACCTCGTATCCTCCATCGCAGGGCCGGACGCCGGTAACTGTTGTTTCGGGAATGATTTTGGCGCCGAGACCTTCGGCAAGGTAGAGGTAGTTTTTATCCAGCGTGTTCTTGGCGCCCACCGGGCAGCCTACCATGCAGGACCCGCAGAATGTGCAGCCGGTCCGGTCGGGCCCCTTGCCGCCGAAATACGGGTCCGGCACTTTCTTGTCCGGCGTGCCGAAGAAGATGCCCACATCGTTTTTATGAAAAGTGTCTTTGCCGGTAAGTTCAATGCCCACTTGCTGCAAGTGCCTGTCTGCGACGCCGACCTGCGGGCTCTGGTTGGCGCCGAGCATTTTTTTCGCCTTTTCATACATCGGCATCAATTTTTCCTTCCAGTCTCCCGGCCCCCATTCAGGACGCTTGAACACCTCGTCCTGCGGCACCAGCAGCTGGTTGGCATAGACTAGGCTCCCGCCGCCAACGCCGCCGCCATGGAAAATAAGAACATGCTTCAATTGAGTCACCATCTGGTACCCGTAGCAGCCGATGGCCGGAAGCCAGAGGTTTTTCCTTATGTTCCAGTTGGTCTTTGGAAAATCTTCCGTGTTCCAGCGTTTCCCCTTTTCAAGCACTGCGACTTTGTACCCCTTTTCAGCCAGACGAAGAGCTGAAACGCTCCCGCCAAAACCCGAACCGATTACGATAAAATCATAGTCAAACGATGAATGATCCGACATAATTCTCCTGTCCTGTTTTATGGAACTGTTTGCCAAAAGCCTCATCCGGGCATGCAGATTGCGGTGTCCGGCTTATTATATGTCACGCGGTTATTGCCTGCTATTGCAGTTGAAATCTTTTCAGAATAATCTCAATAATCATGCGGAATCCCCTTTATGTGCAAGGTTAAATGTTCCATATCTTTCATTTTCTCAATCCACCCGTAATTAGCATCAGATTTGTCATCAAGATCCTTTATGTATGGTTTAATATCAAGCAGAGGTGTCCCGTCAAAGACATCCAGTCCCGAAGTATAAATTTTATTTTCAACAATATTCTTGATGCGAACAATGCTTAATCCAATCGGATTAGGCCGAACCGGAGACCGGCTTGCAAAAACTCCCACTTTTTTCCCTTCAGCCCACGGAGGAGATACCATCATTTCTGCTTTACGGGTTACACGATCAGCATAATAAATGAGATAAATATAATGGAATGCCCCGAGTTCAAACAGGCCGTCGACATATTCGGGATTGATTATTACATAAAATTCCCCTCCGTCCGTATCTACAGGTTGATATGGGGCGTTATTCTGATACGGCGTTTTTATTATTCCTATTTGTTCGAGCCTGTAATTTATGCTTTCCTGCATATTCTTCCTCCAAATCCGTCATTTCGGTCAAGCGTTTTGAAGTTCATCTTTATCATATGATCTGATGTTCCATTACATCGATTGAACGGCAATATAAATAATTTTTTTCACCGTTTAGGAAACAAACGTATTTGAAAGTATATTTAATGCTTATCATAATTCTTATTTTTAATAAAGCCCTGCACATCTTATCCGTTTCGTCAGGATTCCCATCCGCTGGCGGCAGTCAGCCACTGCTTGATGGATGCAAATTTGCCTTGACAGGCCAGGACCTCCAGCCTATAAATAAACCCCTAAAAATAAAGCATTATCCCAAAAGGATAGACTCGTAAAAAGTCATATGCGAACGGATTTGAGATTTTTGGGAAACAGATTTTTAAATAACTGAGCGTTAAAAATCACAAGCCTTTGAGGGCGTCAGCCCAAACCTTCTTGTGATTTAGCAAAGTGATTTAAAAATACCCAAAAAGCTCATTAGTAAGTTAGAAATTATTTCCGGATGGAA
>RPRI01000248.1 GCA_003818505.1 Desulfobacteraceae bacterium
CACCCGGCTTGAAATCGCCATAGATGTGATGTGCGATTATCTCTTTTCAAATCCTGAAGTTTCCAATTTCATCCTCTTTCTTTACTTCGGAAAAACAAGAGGCGATTCAAGCCTTAATTTCAAGGTATCCGAATACATATCAAATATTGCAATAGCAATGGGACTTGCCCTTGATAAAAAAAATATACCCGTAAAGGCTAAAGCAAGTGTGATTGCGGTCTGGAATTCGGTGTTGAATTTTATTTCAGGAGAGGATTTTTTCAGGCCGATGCTTGATATCGGTCATGATGAATATATCGTTGTTGTAAAAGATACATTGAAATTTATCCTGATACCGGCTTTTACGCAGAAACAAAGCTGACGGCTTCGTAAAAAGTCATTCTGCTGTGTTGCGCTTCATCTTTCGTCATTGCAGCGTACCAAAAAGTACGCTTCATTCCTCAAGATTCGCGCGCCTTGCATAATGAGCTTTTTACTTTGCCGTCGTAAATACGGCTTTTTAAGAGTTTATCAATACAAGGAGGATTATATGGCGCTTAATCTTGAAGCTCTCGGAAAGAAAATAGGCCCGGTTACCAAGAATTATACGTGGAAAGATGCTGTCCTTTACGCGCTTGGTGTCGGCGCCGGCTTTTCCGAGCTTGAGTACTGTTATGAGAAAAACCTCAAGGTGATTCCAAGTTTCTCTATCGCCGCTATTTTCGAATTTCTGTCGCATATAGGTATAAACTCAAATATTAATCTGGCAGGAATTCTTCATGGCGAACAGGAACTTATTTTTCACAACCCGATTCCCCCCGAAGGCAGTTTGATCACCGAAGGGAAAATTACTCACTACTATGACAAGGGCAAGGAGAAGGGAGCCCTTGTTGTCGGTGAAAGCGACACTTATCATTCGGGCGGGAAAAAGCTTTTTACAAGCATCATTACTATTTATTCCCGTTTCGATGGCGGATTCGGCGGAGAGAATGCTCCTAAAAAAGAAGTGGTTTTTCCGGACAGGGATCCCGATTTTGTCGTAAGCGCTTCGCCCTCCTCCGACCAGCCCCTTATTTACAGGCTTTCCGGGGATATTTTTGATCTTCATGTCGATGCCGAATTTGCCAAGATGGCCGGATTCAAAATGCCTATAATGCACGGGCTTTGCACGCATGGGTTTGCCTGCCGCGCTCTTATTCAAAGTCTTGTTCCCGGAGGGTCCGAAAAAGTAAGAAGGCTTGTCTGCAGGTTTACAAAGCCTCTCTATCCGGGAACCCCTATTAAGACGCTCATATGGAAAACAGAAGAGGGGAAGGCTGTATGGAGAGTGGTAAACGCCGAAACAGGCGCCGTAACAATTGACAACGGGATATTTGAATACGGCGATATACAGGAAGAAAAAATAAGATTTGACGGCCGCGTTGCAATAATAACAGGAGCAGGCGCCGGTCTCGGGAGAACGTATGCGCTTGAGCTCGCGAAAAGGGGGGCAAAGATCGTAGTCAACGATCTTGGAGGAGCACGCGACGGCTCGGGTTCCGGTTCTGCAACTCCTGCCGAGAAAGTGGTTGCCGAAATCAAGGCGCTCGGGGGAGAAGCCGTTGCAAGTTATGACAGTGTTTCGACGCCTGAAGGAGGGGAGAAGATTGTTAAAAAGGCCATTGATGCTTTTGGAACCGTCGATATCCTTATAAATAACGCCGGCATACTAAGAGATAAAAGTTTTATTAAGATGGAGCCTGAAAGCTGGAATGCGGTGCTCGATGTTCACCTTAACGGATCATATAATGTTTCAAGGCCGGCTTTTGCCGTGATGAAAGAAAAAGGCTATGGCCGGATAATTATGACCACATCTGCTGCCGGGCTTTACGGTAACTTCGGGCAGACTAATTATTCGGCTGCAAAGATGGGTCTTATCGGGCTTATGAATACACTGAAAATTGAGGGTGAAAAATACAATGTAAAGGTAAATACTGTAGCGCCTGTTGCGGCATCACGCCTGACTGAAGATGTTATGCCGCCCGATTTCCTTGATAAAGTCAAACCTGAATTCGTTTCGCCTATTGTTCTTTTCCTCTGTTCCGAAAAGTGTCCGGTAAACGGGAACATATATAATGCGGGCATGGGCTGTTTCAACCGGGCGGCGGTTATAACAGGCCCCGGCGCTTTATCGGGGAGCACTGATAAACCTGAAACAGTCGAAGGGATAATGGCTAATCTGGAGAAGATATCCTCCTTGAAGGGGGGCAAGGAATACCGGCAGCTCAATGATCAGATTGGAGACGTTATCGGCGCTTTATCAAAGCCTCTTGACAAGGGAGTGCCTGCAGTCGGGAAGCAGCAGAGCACAGTGTCGGTCGCAGGTGTTTTTGAGGCAATGCCCAACTCTTTTGTAAAGAGCGCCTCCTCAGGGGTCAATGTCGTATTTCAGTATAATATTTCCGGAAGCGGGGGCGGAGACTGGTACAGTGTTGTGAAAGATGAAACGTGTACGGTTAAGACAGGAAAGCATGAAAAACCCACCTGTACCCTGAAGATATCGGATAGTGACTTCTTATTGCTTATGAGCGGAAAGCTTCCGGCCATGCAGGCTTATACATCCGGCAAGCTTAAGATTGAAGGGGATATCATGAAATCCCAGCTTATTGAAAAATTATTTAAACGATAAATGAGCCGTTTCAGGATGGAAACTAATGATAGACACTATTGCGTTTCCAATTCGGAAATCGGCAATTTTGGGCAAGCTCAAGGAAATCAAGAGATTGTGCGGAGACGTACATATGGTACGTCGCACAAGCAATATCACAGATTGACGCAGAGATCGCACAAAAGGGCCATTTCCGGATGGAAACTAATTATCAAGGAGGAATAATATGATAGGCATAACATCTTACGGGGCTTACATTCCCCGCCTCAGACTGGACAGGATGGCCATCTTTCAGGCTATGGGATGGTTTGCGCCCGCAATAATGATGGTTGCCCAGGGGCACAGGTCGATGTGCAACTGGGATGAAGACTCTATCACAATGGCGGTGGCGGCTTCGAGAGATTCCCTTTGCGGCACGGATAAGAAGAAACTGGACGGTCTTTTTCTGGCCTCAACGACACTTCCTTTTGCGGACAGGCAGAATGCAGGAATTGTATCTGCAGCCCTGAATCTCAAAGAGAACATACTGACTTCCGATTTTACATCATCACAGAAGGCCGGAACCTCAGCCCTTGTTGCCGCACTTGAAGCTGTCCGGGGCAGTGGCCTGAAAAACATACTGGTAACAGCCACCGACCGCAGGGAGACAAAAACAGCATATTTTTACGAAATGTGGTTCGGAGATGGTGCAGCATCGGTTGCGGTGGGAGATAAGGATGTAATTGCCGAATTCAAGGGATCCTACTCGGTATCATATGATTTTGTTGACCACTACAGGGGCTCTTCAAAAAAATATGATTATGTGTGGGAAGAGCGGTGGGTGCGTGACGAGGGTTATTCGAAAATCATACCCGAGGCCATAAACGGTCTGATGAAGAAACTCGGCATTACAATCGATCAGGTGGACAAGCTGGTTTTCCCGTGTTTCTTCAAGGCCGAGCACAGCAACATAGCAAAAAAACTAAAAGCATCACCCGACAAGGTTGTAAGCACGATGCACGAAACATGCGGAGACACCGGCGCTGCCCATTCATTGCTCATGCTTGTTTCAGCCTTAGAGAATGCAAAACCGAAAGACCGTATACTGGTTGCCGGTTTCGGGCAGGGATGCGATGCGCTCTATTTCGAGGTTACGGAAAACATAACAAAGCTTGCAAGGAGAAACGGAGTAAAAGGATCCGATAAGAACAAAAAAGTTATCGATAATTATATGAAGTGGCTTAAGTTCAGGGATATAATACAGACGGAAATGGGAATAAGGGCTGAAGCTCCCACCCAGACGGCCATGACAGCCCTGTGGCGCAAGCGTAAAATGCTTCTTGGCATGGTCGGCGGGAAATGCGAAAAGTGCGGCACGGCTCAATTCCCCAAGATGGATATATGCGTCAACCCGGCATGCGGAGCTGTTAAAAGCCAGATCGAGTATGAATTTGCCGATGTTCCGGCAAAGATAAAAACATTTACCGGTGATCTTCTCGCGGTATCGGTCGATCCGCCGCATAAATACGGCATGGTGCAGTTTGAAGGAGGCGGTAGATTCATGGCCGATTTTACAGACTGCGATTTTGAGGACCTGAAAGTCGGGCTTCCTGTTCAGCTTGTGTTCAGAAAAAGGGTTGAAGACAAGGAGCGCGGTTTCATCAATTATTTCTGGAAGGCGATGCCGGTTCCGGGTGCTGCCGAGGAGATGGGAAAGGTGCGTTTTGACGGACGCGTTGCAATCATTACCGGAGCAGGCGCAGGGTTGGGGCGGGTGTATGCCCTGGAGCTTGCAAAACGAGGGGCAAAAATCGTGGTAAATGACCTGGGCGGATCCCGTGATGGATCGGGCACAGGCTCAAGTTCCGCTGCCGACAGGGTGGTCGATGAGATAAAAGCGGCAGGAGGTGAAGCGGTCGCAAACTATGACAACGTTGCAACACCGGAAGGCGGGGAGAGGATAGTTAAAACAGCTCTGGATGCCTTCGGGAAAGTTGATATTCTTATAAATAATGCCGGTATTCTGAGAGATAAGAGCTTTCTGAAGATGGAGCCTGAAAACTGGAAAGCTGTAATGGATGTTCACCTGACCGGCGCCTACAATGTTACAAGACCTGCTTTTAAAGCCATGCGGGACAACGGTTTCGGCAGGATTGTGATGACGACTTCGGCGGCCGGCCTTTATGGGAACTTCGGCCAGACCAATTATTCAGCGGCAAAGATGGCCCTTGTGGGGTTGATGAATACCCTCAAACTGGAAGGGAAAAAATATGACATCAAAGTAAATACCATTGCACCCCTTGCAGCATCCCGACTTACGGAAGATGTCATGCCGCCTGAAATATTTGAAAAATCGAAACCGGAATTTGTTGCACCGATGGTGGTTTATCTTTGCAGCGAAGAATGCAGGGAATCAGGGGCCATTTTTAACAGCGGAATGGGCTATTATAACAGGGCGGCAATACTTACCGGCCCGGGAATAAAGCTCGGTGATGCCGGGAAACCGCCCACTCCTGAGCAGATAAGCGAGAACTGGAACAGCATAAATTCTATGGAAGGGGCGAAGGAGACTGAAGATGCCAATTCAGCGATCTTTGAGCTTATAGCGCCTCCGGATACGGGTAAAAAGGATGCCGGTGAACAGAAAGGTGCCGGGCCGGATGTAAAAGGCATTTTCGGCAAAATGACGGAAGCCTTTAATGCATCGGCCGCAAAGGATGTGGATGCCGTTTTCCAGTATGTTATTTCAGGTTCCGGAGGAGGAAACTGGTACGTTACAGTTAAAGATTCGAAATGCACCGTGACAGAGGGGATGGCGGAGAAACCCACATGCACGTTGAAAATTTCAGACGGAGATTTTGTCGAACTTATTACCGGAAAGCTGAACCCGATGCAGGCGTTTACCTCCGGCAAATTAAAAATTGAAGGCGATATAATGAAATCCCAGCTTATCGGTAAGCTGTTTAAACTAAATTGACAGGAGAAAGCAGCCATGGCTACAGGAATAAAAGATAAAGTTGCAATATTAGGTATGGGATGCACCCGCTTCGGAGAGCGCTGGGATATGGGAGCCGAAGAGTTGATGGTGGAGGCTTTTGAAGAATGCCTCGCCGATGCCGGAATAGAAAAGAAGGATATCGAAGCGGCGTGGCTGGGAACATGCATGGACGAGGTAAATGTAGGTAAAAGCGCGCTTCCTCTTACAACCAGTCTTCGCTTGCCCATGATTCCGGCAACCCGTGTGGAGAATTATTGTGCCACCGGCACGGAGGCTTTCCGTGGCGCGTGTTACGCGGTTGCTTCAGGCGCATATGATATTTGCCTTGCCCTGGGTGTTGAAAAGCTGAAAGATACAGGTTACGGCGGGTTACCCAATCCGGGTTCGGGCGCCGGAAGCCTTGCCTGGCAGTGGTGGCCGAATCTTACAGCGCCTGGTTCGTTTGCCCAGTTAGCAAGCGCTTATGCCGCAAAATATAAAATACCGGCCCAGGATCTGAAAAGGGCTATCGCTCATGTTTCGGTTAAAAGCCATGCGAACGGAGCCCTGAATCCGAAAGCACAC
>RPRI01000249.1 GCA_003818505.1 Desulfobacteraceae bacterium
AATGAGCGGCCGTGATCTTCAGAAACGGCTCGACGCCGTCAGGCCGGGCATGAAATACCTGTTCATGTCCGGATATCCTGCAAATGTTATTGCCCGGCACGGGGTGCTGGATGAAGGCATTCATTTCCTCCAGAAGCCTTTTCAGATGGAGGCGGTTGCAGCAAAGGTAAGGGAAGCGTTTGATAACTAACGGCCGGAAATAGAATTTCGAATGTCGAATATCGGAAAACGGACCGGGATCAGGAATCAGCTGTCAACTGGCCACTGAACGATGAACACTTAATAATTGGAGTATTGAATTATGGGGAAACAAACCAAATCAGCTGCTGTTGTTGAAGCTCCCCACCGCAGAGCGAGCGGGGAATGCGCTCGCGTTTTGCTTCAATTCAGCATGATTCGTGCTCTTACATTTATCCTTGTATGCGCAGGAATTTTATTCCAATTTCCCCTATCTACGGTTATAGCTAAAACAAACACTGATATAATTATTGCCGGAGTCCATAGAAACTTCCCGCCGATATATACAATTGACGAAACAACAGGCAAACCAGCCGGATTTGCCATTGACATAATGGATGAGGTCGCAAACAGGTCGGGATTTAAAATACAATATGTTATCTTCGACGAATGGCCTTCGATCATTAAGGCTCTGAAAAATGGCCAAATTGATATTATCCCCAATATGGGCATTATCGAAGAAAGATTTAATGATATGGACTTCACCAGCCCTGTTGAGACTTTCAACATCAGTCTTTTCGTACGCGAAGCAACATCTGACATAAAAAGCATCTATGACCTGGAGGGACGTAAAGTTGCGGTGGTAAAGGACAACAAGGGGGTTTTTATTATTAAGGAATACGGAAAGGCTAACCCGTTTATTTTCAATTCTCTTGATGAAGCGTTGCTTTCGCTTCTCTCCGGAAATACAGATGCATTGGTATATCCCGAGCCCCCTTTACTTCTTATTGCCATAAAAAGTAAGCTCTCAAATCGCGTTAAAAAGGTCGGGAAACCTTTGTTTGAAGTAAAACGGGCCATTGCTGTAGGTAAAGGTAATAAGGATATTATCAATAAACTTGATGCAGTGGTTAAAGATTTTATTACAACTCAGGAATACAAGAAAATTTATACCATGTGGTATGGCGCACCTTATCCCTACTGGACTATCAGACGTTTGCTGATACTGGCAGGAATTATTCTTGTCTTTATCATAATTATCTTTACGGTATGGCGTTATCTTTCTTTAAAGCGACTGAACATAGAGTTGAAATATTTTCTTGAAGAACAGATAAAAACTGATGAGATACTTAAAGAGAGCGAAAAACGGCTTCGCGATATCATAGATCATGCACAGGCAGGATATTTTCTTATTGACCGGGCTGGATGCTTTCAGAATGTCAACAACGCCTGGCTGCGCATGCACGGCTACGAGTCTCCCGATGAAGTAATAGGCTGCCATTTTTCACTAACCCAGGTTGATCCCGATATGGAGACGGCGCAACGGAATATAGAAATGCTGCTGGATGGAGGTAATATAGCTGCTGGTGAGTTTTCCCGTCGCTGCCGCGATGGTACAGTTGGATACCACACATTCTCAATGCATCCGGTTATACGGGCAGGCAAGATAGTCGGCCTGGAAGGATTTATTATAGACATCACCGCCCGCAAGCTGGCAGAGAAAGAGAAAGAAATAATGGAAACCCGTAACAGGCAACTCCAGAAGGCTGAAAGCCTGGGCCGTATGGCCGGTGCTATTGCGCACAACTTCAATAACCAGCTCGGGGTTGTTATCGGGAACCTCGATTTGGCAATTAAGAAGCTCTCCGTAGTTTCGGGTCCGGACAAGACCCTGACCGAAGCCATGAAGTCCGCCATCAAGGCCGCGGAGATAAGCGGCCTGATGCTTACCTACCTTGGCCAGACGCATGGCAAAAAGGAACCTATTGATCTTTCAGAGAGATGCCGCCTTGGCCTTCGGATGATTAGGAACATCTTGCCGGAAGATGTGGTTCTAAAAACCGATTTTCCCTTTCAGGGACCGATAGTAAAAGCAAACAGCAACCAGATACAACAAATTCTGATCAACCTTTTTACCAATGCATGGGAGTCCATTGAAGACGGTCAGGGCTATATTAGCATCACAGTCAAGACGGTTTCTCCTGTCGACATCTCCGGGTCGAACCGTTTTCCAATCGTCTGGCAGGCCCAGGATACAGAATATGCCTGTCTGGAAGTTGCTGATACCGGCTGCGGGATTGCAGAAAAAGATATCGAGAAACTATTTGACCCGTTTTATTCCACCAAGTTCACCGGTCGGGGCCTTGGTCTGCCTGTTGTTCTGGGTGTTTTAAATGAACACCACGGCTGCGTAACAATTTGGAGCGAACCGGGAAAAGGGAGCGTTTTCAGGATCTTTCTGCCTGTTGTTTAAATAGAATCGGTTCATAAGAGAAGAAAGATAAATAAAGTTGCTTAACCAGGATTAAATATTAATGGTTACTATCCATCGATCGCATATCAACTGGACAATACTACAACTGATTATCATTGCGACTATCTGCATATTGTATTGTGCCAATATTGCATGGGCTGAATCTCAACCCAAAATACTGATACTTAACTCGTATCATCAGGGTGACGCATGGTCTGATAATGAAGTTTACGGTATAAATTATTCTCTGGAAAAGACATATCCCTTTATTGTACCGTCAGTTGAGTATATCGATGCAAAACGTTTTCCCGATAAGGAGCATCTAGTTTTTTTCAGCCGTTACCTGAAAAACAAGTATAATGGAAGATGTCCGGATCTTGTTTTTGCATTAGATAACCCAGCCTTGGATCTCCTCACTGGGCCCGGAAAGGATATTTTCCAGGGCATTCCGATCGTCATTGCAGGAATCAACGGTTATTCTCCTGAAATGCACAATGGCAGGGAGCGCATTGCCGGGGTGGCGGAAGTTCAGGACATGGCAGGCACCCTCAATCTGGCATTGTCGCTACATCCTTATACAAAGTCAGTACTGGTAATACACGATCATACGTCAAGCGGTCTTGCCGTGCAAAAAGATATGCAAATAGCAGCCGAACTTTTCCAGGATAAGGTGACACTTGATTACACGCCGGATGGAACAGTCGACGAACTTGTCGCGCAGTTGAAATCCCTCCCTTCTGACGCTCTGGTAATGCTGCTAACCTATGTCACTGACAAAACAGGCAGAACGATGACCCGGGAAGAAAGCACCCGCCTGATTACAAACTCAAGCATTGTCCCGGTTTATGCCATGCATGAAACTCGCCTTGGCTATGGAATAATCGGGGGGATGCTGCTTGAAGGAAGAGAGCATGGAATTCAGGCTGCAGAAATAGCGCTTAAGATATTATCTCATAAAAATTCAGCGACATACTCCGTTGAAAAGAGCATATCAAGGCCCGTTTTCGACTACTCACAACTTGTAAAATTCAAAATACCTTTAATAAAACTGCCTGAAAACAGCATATTGATCAACAAGCCAGATTCATTTTACCAGAAGCACAAAGAAATAATTATTCCCGGATCATTGATAACTCTATTGCTCGCGGCGACAATAATCATTCTTTCATTATCAATAATAAGCATAAGAAAAGCAAAATATAATCTTGAAATATCAGAAGAAAAACACAGGCTTGCCATGGACGCGGTAAATGACGGCCTGTGGGACTGGAATATCGCGACAGGTGAAGTTTACTACAGCCCCGGCTGGACAAAAATGCTCGGGATCTCCGGCCCAACCGGCGATTACCAAACATGGAGCGACTGGGTCTTTGCGGATGACCGGAAGAAAACATTTGAAAGTCTTAAAAATCATTTGGACGGATTGACTGAAAACTGGGAGGAAGAGCACAGGTTAAAAACAGAAGAAGGCAAATACAAATGGGTGCTTGGACGCGGGAATATAGTTCAAAGGGATCCCTCAGGCAAACCGCTTCGCATGATAGGAACAATGACCGACATCACCGGACGTAAATCGGCTGAGGATGATCTTAAGGAAAGCAAAGAACTGATTGAAAGATCAAACCAGATTTTGTCGGCCATCATGGATCATACCCATATGATGGCAGTCCTTCTTGACACAAAATTCAATTTCATATGGGTAAACCAAGCATATGCGGATACGTGCGGTTATGAACAATCTTTTTTTACAGGTAAAAACCATTTCGATCTTTATCCCCATGATGAAAATAAAGAAATTTTTCTGCGTGTTGTTGATACTGGAAAGCCTTTTTTTATAACTGCAAAACCTTTTGAATTTCCTGATCAGCCAGAACGCGGGGTGACATACTGGGACTGGAGCCTAATCCCGGTTAAAGACAACAAGGGAAATGTAATCAGCCTGGTATTTACGCTTGCCGAAGTAACTGAAAGGATCAAGGCAACTGATAATCTTCGCGTGAGTGAGGAACGACACAGCACCATCCTGAATACCGCGATGGATGGATTCTGGATAGTCGATACAGAAGGTAAAATTATCGAAGTGAATGAAGCCTACTGCTGTATGAGCGGTTATACTCATGAGGAGCTGCTTGGAATGAAAATTTCAGATCTCGATCATTTAGAGTCAACATCCGAGACTGCGGCACACATGATTAAAGTCATTAAAGATGGCCAGGACCGTTTCGAAAGCATTCACAGACGCAAAAACGGCGAATTGATCAATGTTGAAATCAGCATACAATATAAACCCATTGGAGGCGGCCGTGTTGTAGCATTTGTAAGAGATATAACAGCCCGGAAAATAGCCGAAGAAAAATTAAAGGAAAGCGAGGCCCGCTACCAACAACTGTTCGAATACGCACCTGCCGCCATCTATGATCTTGACCTGACAACCGGATCTTTTCTATCGATCAATGAAACCTTTTGCGTATATTCCGGTTATACCAGGAAAGAGTTGTTGGCTATGAATGCTCTTGATATTTTAACCGATGAGAGTCAAAAATTATTTTTGGAAAGGATGGCTGAATATGTTGCCGGAAAACCGGTGCCTTCTTCAGTTGAATACCAAGCCAGGGACAAGAGAGGCCGTGTATACTGGTTGTCCCTCAACAACAGGTATACTTATAAAGCAGGTGTTCCGGTTCGGTCTTCGGTGGTTGCCACCGACATCACAAAACGCAAACAGGCGGAGGAAGAGTACAATAAATTAAAGGAGCAGTTGAACCAATCCCAGAAGATGGAGGCGATAGGCCAGCTTGCCGGGGGTGTTGCGCACGATTTCAACAACATGCTCAACATCATTCTCGGCTATACGCAGATGGCTCTGATCAAGCTTGAACCTTCCAGTCCGATCAATACCAACCTTCAGGAAATCATGAAAGCTGCCCAGCGTTCCGCCGATCTTGTGCATAAACTTCTCGCTTTCGCCAGAAAGCAGACGATATCCCCCAAAACCATCAATCTCAATCAGGCTGTCGAAGAAATGCTCAACATGTTGAGGCAGCTAATCGGTGAACAGATTAATCTGATCTGGATGCCCTATTCCGATCTCTGGAATGTCAAGATGGACTCCCACCAGATAGATCAGATCCTGACAAACCTTATTGTTAACGCCCGCGATTCAATCTCCGGGGTAGGCAAAATTACGATTGAGACAGGAAAGGCCGAGTTTAACGAGTCATATTGCGCTCAATATCCTGATTTCGTTGCCGGGCAATATGCAATGCTTGCTGTAAGCGACAACGGCTCCGGCATGGACAAGAATACGGTAGACAAGATTTTTGAGCCGTTTTTCACCACCAAGGAGGTTGGAAAGGGCACCGGGATGGGGCTTGCGACTGTGTATGGCATAGTTAAGCAGAACAAAGGCTTCATCAATGTATACAGTGAGCCCGGAAAGGGAACTACATTCAGGATATACCTGCCCCGGTTCGAAGAAGAAAAAATAGAGCCGCTTGATCAGATTGCGCATGCAGGGTCTCCTACCGGCACAGAGACGATTCTTTTAGTTGAAGACGAGGATGTGCTTCTTAAACTGGGCAAATTCATGCTTGAGGAACTGGGTTACAATGTGATGGCCGCCTGTACGCCGGAAGAGGCGATAAGTCTGGTCAAAGAGCATACCAGAGATATTCACCTTGTAATGACCGATGTTGTAATGCCTGAAATGAGCGGCCGT
>RPRI01000250.1 GCA_003818505.1 Desulfobacteraceae bacterium
GGAGCATTCCCTGGAAAGCGCCAGGACATGACGGAGCTTCTCCATGTCGAATTTATTTCCGGAAATGGCTTCAAGCGGAAGAATCAGGGCCTTCATCTGGCTGGCAATCGAGGCAACATGAGCCTCTCCGACATCCTTGACGCCTCGGTGTGTGTGAATTCCCAGCAGCGGTACCTTGAATTCGGCAGCGTACCAGGCAAACCAGTCCTGGACATCCCGGCATTGATTGGTGTTATAGACCAGCACATCGGGCCGGGGAACCCTGTCAATTCCAGGATAGGCCTTTGAAAGAGGAGTGACGCCTTTCATATAGGCGCCTACATCGGCCGTCAGATAGGAGCAGATCTCCGGTGAATATCCTCTGGCATTGGCAATCGGTATCATATCTGTTGACATTCGGGTAGCGCCCAGCATGGCGCCGTGGTTTTCAGGGAAATGCACCAGAAACCCCAGGGCTCTCAATATCTCGGCGGGCCCCACGCTGGTGCACCAGGCGATCTTACGGCTGCGGGTCTTGTCTGCCTCATTCAGCTCGTAAAAATAATCCGACATATAGCGATTCATCTTAACCGTCGCTTCAATTTTCTTTCGAACAACTTTTTTTTCTTCAGCCATATTTGTCACCTTTCGAAGTTAACATATCTGGTTCTTCTCCCGTTTAGTCGGGAGAAAGGGGCCAAGGGTTCGGGGATTCAAGGGTTCAAGTGTTTGTTTTCCAATATTTTTTATCGCAATACGAATCCTGTTGTATTCCTTCACACTCAAATAAATATATATAACAGCTCTTTATGTATGTTATGCCTGACAAAAAAAATCTTTGAGGATACATCTGTAATTCTTTTGTTTAGTGTATATATCTTTAAAGCTTTAGAGATTTGAATATCCTGAGTATTTAGCGCTGATGCTTCACTCCGTGTCACTTGGCCCCCCGAATCCTTGACTCCTTGAATCCTCATAGGATTACCAACTAATTTGTAGATGATCCGCATATTCTCTCAGAATATTAATGTTATCCTTTATTAATCTCCATTGCATACAAGGCGGCTCCCAGCGCTCCGGTAAGCTGGGGATATTCCGGAACCAGGATATTTCTGCCGATCATTTCCTCCGTCATCAAGACCAGAAAGGTATTATGCGCCACAACTCCTCCGGTCATCACCACATGCTCGGACAGGGAATCCATTTCCATGACCCGTTTTATGACCGAAAAAAACAGGCCTTTGACAATGTCCGGAACCTTTTTCCCCTGACGGATTTTCTCAAGCACCTCGGTGGCTGAAAAAACCGTGCAAAAACTCCCCAGTTCAACCATGTTCAGGGACTGGCGGGCAAGGCCGTCCAGATCTTCCAGAGGGATATCCAGGCGCGCGGACATCTCTTCCAGGAACGCTCCGGTTCCGGCGGCGCATTTTCGATTCATCTTGAAGCTTGTGCGTTTTCCGGATTCATCCAGTTTGATGATTTTGTTGTCCTGGCCTCCGATATCGATGATCGTTATGGGCCTGGGAAAATAATAATAGCAACCTTTGGCATGGCAACTGATCTCGGTTTTGGACTCCTGGGAAATGGCCACATTTTTTCTGCCGTAACCTGTGGTCATCGCTTTTGCAATCTGTCCTACTGTACGTCCGGCCATATCCAGCGCCAGGGTCAGGCACTGGTGGGAAGCTGCTTCAAAATCAGTACCGGATTTGACCACGGCTCTTCCGATGATTTGCTGCCCGTGATCGAGAATGACGACCTTGGTTCGCGATGCGCCGACATCAATTCCGGCAAATACAGGTTGAGAATCCTTCATAGAGTTCAATCCATGAGACCTTTGCATAATATATGATCTGTTGTCGTGTCGGGTACGGGTACGCATTCAATCCGCATGAATCCGACCATATCCATTATAAATCCGAGCAGCCCCAATGGGCAGTCGGTCACGAAGCCGTTTACAGTGTCCGCCTGTACAATCTTTTGTAGTCTGTAATGGGGCGTCCTCGAAGACTCACAATAAATTTCATGCGGTATGAATGCGTACCCGTACCCAGACTTGATATTAACCGGTTGTGCAAAGCTCTCTCTATCAGTTTATAAATAGTGGTTGATGCCCGTTATTTTTTGGATTCGATAGCCTTGACCAGAGAGCGGATCATGATGTTATAGGGTGTTTCAATACCCGCCTGGGCGCCATATTCGATGAATTTCCCGTTCATATAATCAATCTCGGTACGACGCTTATTTTCAATGTCCATCAGCATTGAAGGCTTGTGGTCGCCGGCCTTCCGCATGTATTCGATGGCTCCCGTATAAAAATCCCATCCCAGGTTGACTTCATTAGCCCTTGCCACCTTAACGCATTCCTTTACCAGGGCATCCACAATCTGGAAAACGATTGGGTCCCCCATGGCCTGGGACATGGTAAGACCGGTTACAGCGCATACGGGATTCATGCATGAATTCAAAATCGCTTTCCGCCATACCATGGTGGTAATCTTGTCCGTATGGCTGGTCGGGAGCCTGCATTTTGTGAGTATTTCAGCTATTGCGACAGCTGCATTTGCCGATTCGGGATCAAGCTCCTGCAGAAAGTGCGGGGGGTGATGAAAGGGCATCCGCACATGTCCGGGTTTCACCAGACCGCATCCGTAATTAACCACAGCCCTCATCACGGGTTTTTTGCCGAGAGTCTGCGCTATTACCGCTTCAGTGTCAATGCCGTTCTGCCAGCTTATTACATACACACCCTCTTTGTAGAAACCTTCTATGGCCGATGTGATAAGCGGAAGCGCATTGGCTTTTACGGTCAGAACAATCACTTCCGGAGCTATATCAGCAAGGTCGTCTATGCTGGTGCAAGTTCGGGTTACGGCCTGCTGGAGATTTTCCGCTCCTTCAATTATGATGCCGGGGTTTACAGCAGGCTTAAGCAGGTCAGGGAATACATCACAGAGGGTAACGTCATATCCGCCTTTTGCAAGAAACGCCGCAACAATGCATCCTACCGGACCGGCTCCGACAACTGCAAATGATTTCGGCCGGAAATTTGATTTGGCTTTCATTTTATGAACCCCCTTTGGCTGTGAGATCTTTACGGGACCTTTACATCTACCACATATTCCCACCCTAACCCCGGGTTTTGAAAAGCCGGAGTTAGGAATTTCCAGGGTTTACCGCGGAGCGATCAGCTCTTGGGTCTCTCGTCTATTACTCTTTTTGCTTTGCCCTCGCTGCGGGTCAGAAGCTTCGGTTCGAGAAGGTTTACATCAACAGTCACTCCCATTATCGATTTTATATGCCGTATGATCTTGTTTTCAACCTCTTTTCGTTTCTGGGGACCCGCTTCATAAGCTTCTTTCTTTGCTTCAACTTTCACTATGAGCTGATCCAGATATCCTTTCTTGCGTACAATCAGCATATACTGCGGCTCTACTTCTTCTATGTCGAGCAGCAGAGATTCAATCTGGGAAGGAAATACGTTGACGCCGCTTATTATCAGCATGTCGTCGGAACGGCCGGTGATCTTGTTCATCTTGATCAATGTCCTGCCGCATGAGCAGGTTTCCCTGCGAAGCTTTGTTATGTCCTTCGTGCGGTAACGAAGCATGGGCATTGCTTTTTTCTGCAATGAGGTGATAACGAGTTCTCCCTGTTCGCCGAGCGGAAGAGGTTCCAGAGTGGCCGGATCAACTATCTCGGCGAGGAAATAGTCTTCATTGATGTGCAGTCCGTCCTGGGCTTCGCAATCAAATGATACGCCCGGACCGCTAAGTTCCGTCAGACCGAAAGCTTCCATGGCTTTTATGCCCAATCTCTCCTCGATCTCTTTTCGCATGGCGACGGTCCATGGTTCGGCTCCGAAAACACCGACCCTCAACGGGAGTTTCTTAAAATCAATCTTCATTGCCTCGGCCTGTTCCGCTATCGTAAGGGCGTATGAAGGGGTTGAGAATAAAACGGTGGTTCCAAGGTCTTTCATGAGCATGACCTGCCGTTCGGTCAGGCCCGAGCTCGTCGGAATTACTGTGCAGCCGAGAAGTGTTGCTCCCTGGTGAAAACCCAGTCCGCCTGTAAAAAGACCATAACCGTAAGCATTCTGGGCAATATCACCCTTCCTTACGCCGGCAGCCCACAGGTTTCTTGCCATGCATTCGGCCCACTGGTCCAGGTCTTCGGCCGTGTATGGCCCAGTTATCGGCTTACCGGTCGTTCCCGAGGAGGCATGCACTCTGCGGACCTCTTTTAACGGCACAGCGCAAAGGCCAAAAGGGTAATTGTCTCTCAGGTCATTTTTAACCGTAAAAGGAAGCTTTGCAACATCCGCCAAGGTTTTTATGGAAGCGGCGGTTACTCCGAGAGTTTCAAGTTTCTGCTTGTAAAAAGGCACCCTTTCACAGACCCAGGCAACCGTTTCCTTCAGTTTTTGAAGTTGAAATTTATTGATTTCTTCAACCGGCATACACTCGAACTTGTCATTCCAAGGCATTTTTACCCTCCTTATTATTGATGAATTCGCAAAAAGCAATTTTATGTCGCTTTGCGGCAACCTGTATACGACGAACTCGTTGGAAGTCCGAATATGCTCTCTTAATGAGCTTTTTGGGGATTTTTAAATCACTTCGCTGAATCACAAGAAGGTTTGGGCTGACGCCCTCAAAGGCTTGTGATTTTTAACGCTCAGTAATTTAAATATCTGTTTCCCAAAAATCTTAAATCCGTTCGCATATTACTTCCAACCGGTTCATTATAATCGATGAGTTCGTTGGAAGTCCGGATTCCCCTTTTATTGTCATTCCCGCGAAAGCGGGGCACGTTGTGAAGCACAAGCGCTATCCAGTTTTTTTAAATATTTCTGGACTCCCGTTTTCACGGGAGTGACGGGTTTTATGACTTTTTATCTGATCGTCATTATTCATTAATCGGAAAACATCAGCTTAGCTTTGCGGCGGAAAATCCAAGCTCAAAAGCTTTAATATTAGGTTCGGCAAATTTCCCGGTTCTTGCTTTTATCGCCTCCTTCACATTCTCTGCTGAAAGAGGGAGAATAGCTGTTTGAAGGAGCGCTCCAAGCAAAACCATGTTTACGGACAGTACATTTCCGGCTTCCTTTGCAAGAGCGGTGGCATCAAAAGCTATAAGTTTTTTTGTCTTTGAGCGGATAAGATCCTGTAAGGCTCCAATATCAGGATAGACGCCTCTCCCTATTGCGACGGTAAATGGGGGAAGAGGAGAGAGGCTGGTGATGACCGTTGTGTCCCTGTTGCATTTATTCAGTGCCCGTAAAGTCTCCGAAGGTTCAAATCCGACAAGGACATCCGCTTCCCCGTCCGAAATGATTGTGCTTTCGGCATTGCCGAAAACTACTGCGGATTCCACCACCCCTCCGCGTTGGGCCATGCCGTGTATTTCGCTCATGCGAACCGGAATTTCCGAAACGAGGGAAGCTTCGCCCAGAATGCGTGAAGCAAGAAGATTTCCCTGACCCCCTACAGCTACAATGATCAATCTGGTAGTTTTCATCATATATATCCTGTTTATTTTTTATCCTTTATCGGCAGAATGGCATTTTCAGGACAGATCTGTGCACAGACCGCGCATCCCGCACACAGGACGGGGTCGATATTTACTCTGTTATCCTTTATAAAGAAGGCCGGGCATGCAAGTTCGTTTACGCATACCCTGTGGTTTTTACATTTATCACTGATATAAAAAGGTTTCCCCATGGGTTTTTTAAGGCTTTTCGAATAGAGGGTGCACATCTCCTTTGAAATGATTACCGAAACCCCTTTGAAATTAAGAGCTTCCTTAATAGCCTCTATGCTCTTTTTTATCCTGTACGGCTTTATAACAGTAACATGCGATACCCCTACAGCCTT
This sequence comes from Desulfobacteraceae bacterium, assembly GCA_003818505.1. Classification (GTDB taxonomy): domain Bacteria; phylum Desulfobacterota; class Desulfobacteria; order Desulfobacterales; family RPRI01; genus RPRI01. Next base: position 5,862 of record RPRI01000250.1, read on the forward strand.
TACAACATCCTCGATCATGACGCGGCCGTACCCTGTCAGGTTAAAATTGCCCATATCAACACCGGGATTCGGCTGATGGCCTGTCATGGCGGTTATGCCGTTATCGAGAATAACCAGGGTAAAATTATGGTTGTTGAAAACAGCATTGATAAGGCCGGGTATGCCTGAATGGAAAAAAGTGGAATCACCGATAAAGGAGATTACCTTTTTATCGGTAACTTTTGA
>RPRI01000251.1 GCA_003818505.1 Desulfobacteraceae bacterium
ATCCATGCTCCTGAAAAGAGTCTGGGTAAGAAGAAGAAGGGGAAGATCTGTAAAAGCGATAAAAGCAATCACAGAAGTAAAAAAAAGACACATGAAGACCGGAACATACGCCGCCATCATGCCAAGCAGCAGAAGAAGAATAATAACAGCACTAATATCCATAACTCAGGAGCTCCTTATTCAACGGATCGGAATAATAAACATACCCCATTTTATTAAGCTTTTTTGGCACGCTCTCTCACAACATCATCATAAATTACATGAAGCGTACGGAAAAACATCAGAACACCTGTCAGCGGTAAAAATGCATAAAGATAGACAATAGGAATCTGAAGAATTACCGTCTTTTGTTCTGTAGCAACCTGGAGCTTGGCCATCTCCACGCCGTAATAAATCATCATGATTGAAAAAATGAGAATTACCAGGTTGCTGAATATCGAAAGTGAAAATCTCACCCCCGGTACAAGTTGATAAAGAGCGTCTATCTTTATCATGGAGCGGTTCTTTACAGCGACGCTGCAGCCTACAAACGTCGTGTACATTATAACCTCTCTTACCACTTCCTCTGACCATGCAAGTGAATAATTGAACCCATATCTTAAGATAACATTGAAAAAAAGGGCTAAAAGAGCCACCATTACAGAGAGAAAAAGTGTCCAATCCTCGAAAAAAGAAAGGATCTTATCCAAAAAACCTAAAATCTTTCCTATCATGAGTCATTTCCCTTAAAAACACTATTGTGAAAATATTCCTCCGGCAATTAAACATGAAATATCCGGATTCCCGCTTTAACGGGAATGATGATTTTGATACATGTTGCTGCCGGAGTAACAAGGCATAGTGTGATGATTATGGTTTTTATAAGCAAAGGGGGCCTCAAATGGTGTCAGCCCCCTTTGCAATTAATGTTAAAGCGGGTTTACGGCTTGTATCCCAGATAATCTTCGACTTCTTTTAAGAAGTTTTTAGTTTTATACGTGTCCCCGGGATAAATCTTGTTGATTTCATCGGCATATTTTTTATGCGCCACATCGCCCTGCTTTCTCAAAGTTGCCATGTCGGCATCAGAGAGTTTGAAGAACATAACACCTGCCGCTGTTGCCTTATTGATTTCGTCGGCCTCCTGCTGCACCGTCGCTTTACGTGTTGAAGCACATACTTCACTTACAACCGCCCTAAAGGTTTTCTGCAGGTCTGCGGGAAGGCTGTTAAACCAGGCCTTGTTGAAAATCCATATAAAAAGACCCTGGGCATAATTTATCTGTGTAAAAAACTTGGCATCTTCAAACTTCTTTGTAAGGTTGCATACCGCAGGTGCATGATCAAGGCCGTCTATAACGCCCTGTTTGAGTGCCATAGGGACATCCGGCCACGGCATGACAACAGGATTAAATCCCCATTCCTTGTAAAGAATCTGGTTGACTTCGGCTTCTGCAATGCGGAATTTCACTTTTTTCGCATCGGCTATAGTCCTGACAGGAGTCTTTGAGGCCCAGCCGTAGTTCCCGTAACCCGTAATATCAAGACCAACGATCCCCTGATGATCCATTGCCATCATGAAATGATCGAAAAGTTTTTTATTGGCAACGAACTTGTCGAGTTTTTCAAAAGAATCGACAAGGAACGGAAGGTTGACAAGACCAAATCTTGGCCCTAAATTGGTTGAGGCGACTGAACTTACACCCATACCCTGGATCGCGCCCATCTGAAGCTGGTTTAGAACCTCAACCTCCCCGCCCAGCATGGAAAAGGGCTTGAAATCAATATAAATCTGGCCGTTTGTTCTCTTCCAAAGCTCATCCCTGATGGCAAAACCGGCATAAACCCCTTTTAGCCCCGGAGTAGATACATTGGAAACAACGCATTTGTATTTTGCCGTTGAAGGATCAAAAGCCGGTTTCCAAGCATCCAGAGATGGAGCACCTGCAAGAGCAAGACTACCCGACAGCACAAAACAGACTGCAAAGAGCGCCGTCAAAACTGACATTTTACTGAATTTCATCTGTTCCTCCTTTCATTAATGCCTTTTTTGATTAATTTGCCCGAAAATGAACTTTATAAACAATGTTCATTAGCCAAAGACTGTTCATAAGTTACATTACAGCTATGGAGTTTTTTGTCAAGAAAAAAAGACCAGTTTATACAGCCCAAAAGGCTTCGAAACATTTGCATATAATGCCTTTCAAAGCCGCATAGGTAATCAGTTTCTACCTTTTTGCAACAATTATTACGCACCATAGCAACTCCCCCAGATTGTCAATAAAGAGACACAGGCAGAGACAAAATAAAGGCTTCGTGGGCGTATATCCGCCGGGGCTTTCCAGCCCTAATGGCAACAAATCTGCTGGCATCGACAAAGTCTGGATCCTGTTCGTGCCAAACGGCAAAACCGATTACCTGTGCCGGCTCTTTAATCAGATGTTATGCAAAGCTCCCGATGAAGCTCTGGTCTAAAATATCTTAACATTATTCCCCTGTCCAGTAGCCTTCCGGATCGAGTTCCCGAAGAACTTTAAGTTCATATTCGGTCGGGACAGGAGTCTTTTCAATAGTATCCGCCATCTTAAGCGGCCAGCCTGTATTATCAAGTATATTCCGGGGAGTTACACCGGGATGAATTGAAACAAGAAGCATTTCTTTTGAAACTGGATCAAATTTCATAATTCCGAGGGATGTTATCACGGCGGAAGGGCCGCCGCGTGGAAGTCCTGACTTTTCACGCCACCCGGATCCGTTCCCGTACCCCGGGGATGTAATATAATCAACTTTCGGAACAAACCTGTGCTTCTCATGCGCCATTATGATGATGTGTCTTTTGGCAAGACCGGCAAGATCGCATGCCCCCCCGCTTCCGGGAAGTCTTGTGGCAAGTTTTCCTGAACTCATGATGTAGCTTGTGTTTAAATTCCCGAAACGGTCAACCTGTGCTCCTCCTATGAAACTGACGTCAATGGTTCCGTTTTGAAGGAGTCCCATTACGTCGGATGTGTCGGAAAGCCATTTTGCCCTGAAAAGATTCGGAAGATCCCCCATCGTGAGAATCGGTTCCGGCGCCGGCGAATCGCGCACAATCCCAAGCTCGTAAACCCCCACTGCATCGGGAGCATGGGTACGTTTTGCAAGAAGAAACCCAAGGAGAGGAAGTCTCATGCCGACAAAAACAACTTCCCCGTCCGCGATTTCACGTGCAGCGGCAGTAACCATAAGCTCTGAAAGAGTGTAGCCGGCGGTATCAGTAGCCATAATCGACAGGTTCGGACATCATGTGTTTTTTTAATCCAAGTTTTGAGATTCTTTCTTTTCCCAGCAGCCCGAGATAATCATCGCTGCTTTTTACATTATCAACCCAGAACCTGAGCCATTTTTCAAAGATCTCCGGAGTCCTGCTGTCATTGCGGTATTCAATAAATGCATCATGATCTCTGTTATAATAACCCGGAACAGGGGAAGGGTGAGCTCCCCACGGAACATGTGCCACGGCATTGACACGAAAACCCGGAGTAATAACGCGGTTCGGATCGCTTTCTATTACATCGGGAGAGACAATCTCTTCAGCAGTAATTATTATATGCCGGCTTGCAAGGCACGCTTCTCTCGTCACCCCAAGATTTCCCCACATATGCGCGTTCCCGTATTCATCGGAACGCTGTACATGAATAACGGCAACATCCGGATTAATGGCGGAAACGGCGGTAAGTAAAATACCCGTAAAAGGACAGGTAGTTTCCTTTATGGATTGGTTCGTCTTATAAAGGTCGCTTCCAAGAGCAGTAAGCGCCGGCATGAACGGCACTCCCATTGCCCCGGCTTTAAGCGCCATGGAGATGGTAAGGTTTGAATGATCTTCCGTTTCAAGTGTTCCTTCTTCCGCCGCCCGCCTGAAATTATAGGAAGAACCTGTTATAACATTGCCGATCCAGGCAGCCCTTGTTTTCCGGACACATCCGGCGCCTATGAGCCGGTCAAACAATATATCCGAAATTGGACCGATCAAGGTGAGATTTTTCTTCCGCTGTCTTATTATTTCATGGCCGGCCGCAAAGGGGATCATGGTTTCAAGAGAAGTTCCCATTACAGCTTCTGCGCCGTCAGGAACATATCTCTTTATGGCTTCGGAAAGACTCATCAGTTTGGAAGCAGGTGCCATAACAGATCCTTATCAGATTTGTTTAACCCGTAAACATTCGTAAATCCTGTCACTCCCGTGAAAACGGGAGTCCAGAAGTATTTGAAGAAACTGGATGGCGCTGCCTCTTCACTACGTACCCCGCTGGAGTTTATCCTCGTGAAAACGGGGACGGGAATGACAATAAAAGAGGAATCCGGATTTTCTACGAAACCATCAGCTTTACAGGTTGTTTAGAAATATCGGAACGGCAGGTAAGAGTCAAGGGATAAAGTGTTTTTGCAGGCTGTGCTGTCAAAAACAAAAACCCCGGTTAAGTAACCGGGGTTTTTTTATAAATATCAGCTGTTCTTATTGTTCAGGAATCCGCATCTGCTGCTTTTTCCGAAACCGGCTCTGCGGCGCTTTTTTCAGGCACAGACACCGCTTTCTCTTCCTTTTTTGCTTTGGCAGGCTTTTTGGCTGCAGTTTTTTTCTTAACGGGAGCTTTCGATTTTTTCTTGGTTTCGTCTTTTTTCTTGCCCTTTTCCGGGGCTACCAGCTCAACTATGGAAACCGGAGCGGCATCCCCGGGACGCCTTCCGGCCTTTACTACCCTTGTATATCCTCCTGATATGGAGCCAAAACGTTCGGAAGCTTCCTCGAAAAGTTTATGAACAACATCTTTTTCCCTCACGATGGCAAGCGCCTGTCGTCTTGCATCAAGATCACCCTGTTTCGCAAGAGTTACAATTTTATCAGCCCAGCGTTTAAGTTCTTTGGCTTTTACATCGGTTGTGCGGATGCGGTCATATTTAAACAGGGATGTCACCATGTTCCTGAACATTGCTTCCCTGTGGCTGCTCGTTCTTCCTAATTTTATACCTGCATTTCGATGTCTCATATAACAGTTTATTCTCCTTCTGCCTTTTCTTCTTCAGGGGGCACAAATCCATCAAGTTTCATTCCCAGAGAAAGGCCCATTTCATTCAGCACTTCCTTGATCTCGTTTAAGGATTTTCTTCCGAAATTCTTGGTCTTGAGCATTTCGGCCTCTGTTTTGCTGACAAGCTGATATATTTTCAGAATATCGGCATTTTTAAGGCAGTTTGCGCTTCTTACGGAAAGCTCAAGCTCTTCAACGCTCCGGTAGAGATTTTCATTAAACTGAGGTTTCTGCCGCTTGTCCGACTTCTTCTCCGCTTCAGGCTCAAGTTTTTCATCAAAATTGATGAACATCGTCATCTGTTCTTTAAATATTTTTGCCGAATACGAAACCGCATCCTCTGGCGAAAGACTGCCATCGGTCCAGACTTCCATCGTAAGCTTATCATAATCGGTTCTCTGTCCGACACGGGCATTTCCTACCACATAGTTTACACGCTTTATGGGTGAAAATACGGCGTCAATGGGAATAGTGCCTACCGGAGAATTCTCATCCTTGTTTGCTTCTGATAAGGAATAACCTTTCCCCATCTTCACGGTCATGGTAGCTTTTAAAACTGTGTTTTCAGACAGTGTCGCAATATGGAGATCGGGATTCAGAATTTCACATTTGCCGTCATCACTTGTAATGTCCCGCGCCGTTAACTTACACTCACCCTTTGCGTCTATCCGAACCGTTTTCGGATTATTATCGGCAACCCTGAACCGTACATCTTTAAGATTAAGTATAATTTCAGATACATCCTCAAGCACACCCGGTATCACGCTGAATTCATGAAAAACGGAATCGAATTTTACCGATACTATGGCTGCGCCATAAAGCGATGAGAGTATTATACGCCTTAATGCATTACCGATAGTTATTCCAAATCCTCTTTCAAGAGGTTCACAAACGAACTTGCCGTAGTTGGGCGTACCGGTTACCTGAACCTTCTCGGGCGTAATCATCTCTTGCCAGTTCATGTACATAAGTTCATTTGATGCCATTTTTATTTTCTCCAGATTTTTTTTCAGAGGACAC
>RPRI01000252.1 GCA_003818505.1 Desulfobacteraceae bacterium
GATCGGCCAGCCCTGTTCGGTCCTCAATTGCAGCAGCTGCGAGACCGTTTTTGAACGCACAGGCCGCCACTGGTGCCTGCTATTCAGGTCAGGAAGTCTTAAAATGAGAAAATGCACCCTGATACGCAAAGACGGCAGTCCGCTTAACATTCTGAAAAATGCCTCGGTTCTCAGCGACAGCAACGGGCAGGTCATCGGTGCTGTGGAAACCATGACCGACATCACCGAGTTGATGGAAAAAGAGAACCAGATAGAGGCTTTTCGCCGTGAACTGCAATCCGAAGACAGCTTTCATGGAATGGTGGGCGTTTCCGCATCCATGCGCCGAGCGTTTGACCTTATCGCAAATGTCGCGGCGTCAGACGCTCCGGCGCTCATACTGGGTGAAAGCGGAACAGGAAAGGAGCTGGCAGCAAAAGCAATTCATATGAATTCGGCACGGAAAGAGAAGCCTTATGTTCAGATGAACTGCGCGGCCCTTAACGAGTCAGTTCTTGAAAGTGAGCTGTTCGGTCATGTCAAAGGCGCATTCACGGGTGCGTATCAGAATCGGGTGGGACGGTTTGAAGCTGCCGCCGGAGGGAGTATCTTTCTGGATGAAATCGGTGATTTGCCGCTTAACATACAAATCAAGCTTCTGAGGGTTCTGGAAGAAAAGGTGATTGAAAGGGTTGGTGACAACCGGTCAATTCCGGTCGACGTGCGGGTAATTACAGCAACAAACCGGAATCTGAGGCAGTTGGTCGAAGCGGGATCCTTCAGAAGCGATTTTTACTACCGCATCAATGTGCTGCCGGTAGTTCTGCCGCCGCTCAGGGAACGGATTGAGGATATACCTCTGATAGCCGAGATGTTTTTCCGACGGATTCAGCTGAAAAGCAACAAGCCTGTTACCGGAATTTCTCCGGAAGCCATGCAGGCTCTTGTAAAATACCACTGGCCGGGAAACGTCAGGGAGCTCAAAAGCGCGTTTGAATATGCTTTCGTTACCTGCACGAACGGGAAAATAGATGTTCAGCATCTGCCCCCGGACATACTTCTAAGGCATGATCAGCTCATTACAACGCCATCGGCTGATCTTAATCCGGATGAACGGAAAAAGCAGGAACTTATCAGGGCGCTCGCCCAGGCAAAAGGCAACCAATCGCTTGCCGGGCGCATACTGGGAATTTCGCGGGTAACCGTATGGAATCGCATGCACAGGTATGGTATTAAATAAGTGCTTCAGCAGCATGTCGGCATAGATTTATTTCAGGGTCGGCTCACCGGCAAGATGCCTTGCCAGCCTTTTGCCGAGACCGACAATAGTCAATGTCGGCGGCAAACCCCAGGATTCCGGGATGACTGAGCAGTCACAAACATAAAGATTCTCATATTCGGTTTTCAAATCGGAATCGAGCAGATCGCCGATCTTCACCGTGCCGCCGGGATGGGCAGCCAGGTACCAGGTCTTAAAAATATCCTTCGCGCCGGCCTGTTGCAAAATTACCCTGGCCCGTTCGTATCCTCTGAGCAGTTTTTTCTTTTCATTTTTATCCAGGATTTTACGGACGCCGCCATTATCGGTTAAATGGCCGCCGAGTTCATCCCTTGCCTTCACCATTATCTGAAGGGTCCGGCTGCGTGAGAAAACCTGTCCGAACCGTAAAACCTGGGCGGCAAAAAGGGCCGTTGTCCCTGAGGCATGGGACATATCGGTCATCATGTAGCCTTCTTCATCCATGTGAATACCGGCTGACATGGGAATTTCACTATGGGGAATATACATATCTTTTACGGTACCGCGCACACCGATCAGCGGATCAAAAAAGAAATTATATCCGGCGCGTTTGATACCACTGGCCCGCAGTATAACCGGGCTTCCGATTCCGCCTGCGGAAACGATAATCTTCGACGCATAAGCCCTGTGTGTTCGGCTATTCCTGATAAACTCGACGCCAACGGCTTTTTTATCTTCTGCAATTACCCGTGTAACCTTTGCCCTGTCAATTAGCTCAGCGCCGTTTGCCAGTGCCTGGTCGATGAATATCCTGGCGCTCCATTTCACGCCATGCGAATCTCCATAGTGACTGAAAGGGTACTCAGGTTTCCAGCGGTCCTGGTACATGAACTTGTCCAGCTTTTGCCATTCGTAGCCTAAACCCTGCGCGCTTTCCATGATGCGTCTTGCCATGGGTCCCAGCATTTCATCTTTTAAGGGAGCGACAGGCAATTCTCTTCTCGCCTCTTCTATCTCGGTAGTGATGTCCACACCATGGGATTTAAGCATATTTAAAGGAACCGGAAAGCAGGTTGCGTAATAAAAAACGGAACTTCCCCCGACCACAATCCCTCGCACCAGTCCAAGTCCCTGTTGTGTTAACAGCAGGCTCCTGCCCGGCCAGAGAAGTGATTTAGCTCCCCGCCATATGCTTCCGGTTAAAGGGTCATTATCGCCCCATTCAAGAATCAGGACCTTCTTTTTTCGCTGTGACAATTCCTTGGCGACCGTAGCCCCTCCGGGGCCGGACCCAACCACTATGGCATCCTTATCTCTGATATCCAAATTCATAATTAATCTTCCGTTTCATTTACAGGTTTTCAGCTTTTGTTTAAAAAGCTTTCCCTTCCCTGATCGCTTCCAATGCTTCCTCGTAATTATCGCGAACATTTGAAACAAGATCGACGATTTCATCCGATGCTTCCGATTGCCTTGCAATGTTCTCAATCACGAGAATCAGGGGTTTCATCTGGTTTAAAGCCCTTACACATTCCCAACTCATTGCTTCGTCAATATGAAATAGCAACCTGTCAGCCCCTTCAAATCCAAATTCTTTTACCACCTGATCTCTCAAAAGCATCCATGCGCCTTGAAGATCTGATATTGCCGTTTTTGCATATCTTGTTTCTTCTTGTCCAAAACTCATCGTGCAATTTTCCCTTGAAGTTTAACAGTTTATATATCCAACTGGTTTTTACCAGACTTTTTGTAATCCTACTTCATTACAATAAAAATAAAATTTACACCATGAAATCAAGCAATAATGAGTTTCCGCTATTGGGTATTTTGTGTTAACAAAGACCAAAAACCAAGTGGGTAAAATACGGAAAAAATAGAAACGAAGTTTGCGGATCATATTATGTTTCGGTTCAAAATCCTGCATCACCGTAATCGAAAAGAGAGCTATAAATTTAGGACAGGTCTTTTAGATTTATTGCTTCATATAGATATTCAAGGCCAAGTTTATCTGCAGTGAAAAGTCTGTTGGGTCTTATGTTGCTCTCCTGGTTTAGACTACCAAAGGCAAAATCGTTTTGGTCAACATAAATGGAATAATTGTCTTTGATGCTTTTGCTTGTTATCTGGCAGAGAATTAGGTTGTTTCCTTGAAGCACAGTCAGGACAAGAGCAGGACTTCTTTTTGATTGACTCAGATCGGAAAAGGGAAAGGGAATGACAACAATATCACCCTTTACAAACTTTGCCATGCCTCATCCTCCTCCGGCTTCAGCCAGTCTTTCGCTAAAGACGATTCGCTCATCATGGCAATATCCAACTTTTCCCTGCTGGCTTTTGTTTTTAGAAAGTGAACAAAATCCAGCACCTCAGAGAGAAAAGGCTCAGGAGTTCTCTCAATCTCATTTATCAGTTCTTCTTTGGTATTCATGGCATCATCCTCTCTTGCTGATTAATTATTTTCACGGTTTTAAGTATACCATTAATCTCCTAACTTGTATATTCTGAATTTCGGAGATGATTTCTTTAAAGTGAACGACAAGTTCACCGGGAAGCCCCTTTTTTGGGCGATCCGGTGGAACGCCTTGTTGGGCGTGTTGTCTTATGAGCAATATCAATAAGTGAGAGAAGGGCATTATTAACCGCCTCCTCATTTGGGAATGCTTCAGCAACCTCCGGTCTTAGGACAATGACATTAGAGGATTCTTTCATGCGCTTTGCGTACTTACCCCGCACAAGGCCGCCGGGAAAATCAGAACGCTTATACTCAGGCCGTAGTTCGTCTCTATCAGATTCTTTATCCTTCTTCATAAAGCTCTCGCTCTCCTTTGCTCGCCTTGCGGGCGCTTATAATTCGTATTGTTTCATCTTCCTCTGTATGAGATACCACCACAATTCGTCTTCTTTCAGAAATACCAAAGGTAACATAACGCTCCTCATAAATTGAATGATCTGGATCGGAACCAGTTACGGCCATGGGGTCACTTAAGGCTGTTGCGGCTTCCCCAAAAGATACCCCGTGTTTCTTAAGATTGCCTACTGCTTTTACTGAGTCCCATTCGATTTTCATGTTTTGAATTATATCATATTCTTGAAATTATGCATAGAGTTTCGTAATTGTCAGTCGTCCTACGCTGGCCATAAGCTGCGCCGCCACAGAGCTTTTGCAATAAAATGCCCGACGTTATTCGGCGTCGGTCTTGATGGTATTGTTAGAGCATTTTTTGCATCCATATAGCATCGAATTCCTGGTCCTTTTTCTTCCCAATCTTTCTAAACTGGCCACATTCTATGAACCCATTCTTTTGATGGAACTTAATACTGTTGGGATTGAGAGAAGATATGTTTGCCAGGATATTCGTAAACCCTTTTTCAGCCGCACCCTTTTCAAGAGAGCCGAGCAACATCTTGCCAAGGCCTTTTCCTGTATGTTCTGGATGTATAAAATATGTCACCTCGGCAGTTTGTGAAAAAGTCGGCATTGGATTATGTGCGTGTAGCACCTACGAGTCAATGATTTCCAGAAGTCTGGATGTTAATGATTATGGAAAGTAAGGGTGAATATGAATAGTTTCAAAATTCACCTTTTCCCAGTAAATGATCACATATTACATTCCCCAGAAGTACTGCCATCTGATATCTGATCACCATAAAAGTGCGTTTTATGAGATCAATTTCCTCCGGCAAGCCCGGGCAGCCCATCGAGCCTCGTACTGTCTGAGGTGCCATTTAGCTGAAAACCCACAACATTCCTGTCCGATGAGTAGGCAATGTAGGTGGCGCCGCTTATATCCTGTGAGAAGATCGTCTCCGTAAGATCAACCACCTTGGCATAACCGCCGACAGGGAGCACCTGGGTAGCCACCGCAGTTCCATTGTCGTTATAGGCGGTCAAGGTGACGGATGCTGCGCTGGCTTCGATGTTGACAAAGGCAATGCCGGTCCAGCCGTACTTCTCGATCTTGGCAAAAACGCCCGTCTTTGCTCCGCTTCCTGCATAGGCCGCAAGCTGGTTTTCGTCGATGGTGCCAAAAAGCTCAAAGCCGGTGAGGAACTGCTCAGAGTCTATCTTGAACCACGCCGTCTGAGCGGGAAGGGATAGTTGTTCAACCAAGCCGATATATTTTTCCTTCCCCGCGAGTGAAAGGTTTGTGGTGGAAAGGGGAGTACCAGCAGCATTATAGGACGTGACGGTTATCGTACATGCCGACTCTGATGGATTATATGCCACAATGCCGGTCCACCAGGTATTATTACTGGCCACGTGGGGGTAGTATATGGTCGATGCGGTATCGTCGGTAAGGAGGACCCCCTCCAGTTGGTTGCCGCCTCCGGTACTGCCAAACAGCTCCAGACCTATGACGCCGCTTGCATTTGTAATCACCGCTGACTGAATGTCCAGCTGAGGTTGGTTATTTAACAGACTCTCGATCAAGAAGGCCTTGTGTTCGTTGGCATTGAGCGTGCAGGGAACGGTCTGGCCATTGTTAAAGGTAATGGTCAAATCTTTTCTTGCCGATGTTGTATTCACCATGCTTATCCCGGTCCACCATTGAGCATTTGAGGCTATATGTGGGATATAGATGTTCGAGGTGTTTACCTCTTTTACGGCAGGGATTGCCGCTCTATAAGTCCCTTCCTGGTAGAACTTCGTGTAGCCCTGGACCGCAGCAGAGTCAGTGTCAAAGATGATGTAGCCAATGTCTGCATGGTTTGTAAACTCACTTGAAATTATGATCTGTCTCCGACCGCGGGCAGAGAGGGTGACAGCCTTGGTCTCTATGAGCTGACCTGCA
>RPRI01000253.1 GCA_003818505.1 Desulfobacteraceae bacterium
TCAATGACCTCTGAAGATTGCCGTAACGCTCTCCCGTCTTGTTTGATATGAACACATAGGGCACATCAACCCGCCGGATTATTCCAGTCAGTGTGTCTTTCAATGTTGCATTAATCGGAATTTCCCGCCGTTAACCGTTCTTTGTCATGTCTAACAGGATAAAGTTTCTGTTGCATTGTGTGACTTACCTGGCCAAAGTTTAAACATGAATGGCAGTACGGCTTTATTCACCTGATCTCCTATTTCTATAACCCAGTCTTCTTTAATTTCTCTGAATTTCATTTTATTATCGGTTTCGCCCCCGACTTCCGACCTCCGACCCCCGAATACAATCCTTATTGAAAAACCAAAGCAATTATGACTTTTCAATAAACATTATTGTTTTTCAATACAACTCCATTCTTTGAAGCAACAATCAAGCATGTATATCTCAATGTAATCATCGCCCAAATGAATAAGGAAACTGTTTCTTTATGCCCCCCCATTTATAACTGGTGATTTAAAGTGATTTCAGCAGATTGTCAAAATCCCCCTGCCCTCTTTTTGTCAGCGGAGTACTCATTTCAGTGTTTTCGTTCAGGCAATAATTACTTGATATTTTAGAAATCGGAAATGTGGCCCCAATATTGCTCTGTAAGTTATTAAGGGCTCGAGAGTTCAAGTGAGACGAAGTGAAATCCCATTCCTCCGATCCCCGGCCCGTTAACCCCATGCTCCCGGCTAATTGGGAGAATAGCCTGAATAATAAGCGATAACTAATGTCATCTATATTATATCTACCAGCGGTAAACGGCATAAAATATCCTAACTGCCCGCGAGGTGGCTGCATATTTGAGATTGACGATAACAACCGTATACAATCTGGCTGCATCCGGAGAATTGCGTGGATTCAAGATCGGCAAGTCTTGGCGGTTTGAAAGGAGCGAAGTTCTTAAGCGGATTGCCGTGGCAAGCAGAAGATAACAGAATCAACCTGACAAGAGACGTACTTTTTTCAATAAATTCATCATGAAACGGAGGTAATTGACATGTCTAAGTCTAAGATCGTTGTGAGCGTTATGATGTTGATCGTGTGTTTTATGGGGTTTGTATCGGTACCACATATTTATGCAGCCGGCACTGCAGCCGAGGCCGAAGTGCTGGTCAAAAAGGCCGCCTTATTCGTGAAGGCCAATGGAGTGGATAAGGCGATCCAAGCTTTCAATAATAAGGATGGCGAGTTCGTCAAGGACGACCTGTATGTCTTTATGTTTCGCGTCAGCGACAAGGAAGGCGCCCGCGTAGTTACGTTGGCTCATGCTGTAAATCCCGGTCTCATCGGGAAAGACCTTTATGACCTGAAAGATCCCAATGGCAAACAATTCATGGCCGCCATGGCTCAAAAGGCGATGAAGGAAAATGGCGGGTGGGTGGACTATAAATGGAGCCATCCGCAAACCAAAAAGATCGGCAATAAGAGTTCTTATGCATTGCCCGTCGGTCCGGACGTTTTTGTTGGCTGTGGCATTTACAAATAGCGGCAAGCACCACTGTAATGTGAGCATTCACCTCTGATAAGAAGAATTCTGCAACCTGGCGGGCATGGACTGGCTGTCAATATATCGAGGATTTGAATATGACTTCATGGCGGCACATAAATATGAAATGGAAAATAGCCACATTACCCGCGTTGGCGATCATCGTTTTCCTATCCCTTGGGTGGTATTTCAACAACAACTTGTCGAGCTTGGGACGTCTAATCAATGATGTTGCCGGTTCGTTCAAGGCACATCAGGAAATTTCTACTCTGCTTGAAGATCTCGTGACTGTTAACGGCGAAACCCACAAGTTAATCGTCTGGACTACCGCTGATTACCCAGGCGACAAACGCAGGAATCTGGAAAGCTCAATCCGCAGTATGCTGAAGGAGATACAGCAGAAGATAGTCTCGAATGGAAAGTACGGCAGAATAGCATCTCCATATAAAAAGTATGAGGATTGGATCTTAAAGACAATCGACATGGCCGCCATAGATGCTTCAGCAGCCTCCATGTTTGCTGGGTCAGTGGATGAGGCATATCAACTGCTTTGCACTGAGATGCGAACGATGAGCGACCAGGCCAAAACGAAGAGCGCAAACAGTCATAGCGCCACCATAATGAAACAGGCGATTACCGTTCGCAATTCCTGGATTATCTTAGCATGTGCGCTTATCCTTTTTGTGGCTTTAGCATTTCTTATTATCAAAAGTGTTATCAATGCGATTTTTAAAGTGACAGATGGTTTGACGGACGGAGCCGCGCAGGTGTCCTCGGCAGCTGGTCAGGTGTCTTCGTCAAGCCAGTCACTGGCGAAAGGGACCTCGGAGCAGGCCGCGTCGCTTGAGGAGACCTCTTCTTCACTGGAAGAGATGTCTTCCATGACCAAGCAGAATGCCGAGAATGCTAATCAGGCCAAGGCGATGATGACGGAGGTCCATCAGATTGTTGAGAAAGTGGATCACCACATGAGGGACATGGCCGGGGCCATCGTCGAGATAAAGAGGTCGAGCGAAGAGACGGGCAAGATCATCAAGACCATCGACGAGATCGCCTTTCAGACGAATTTGCTGGCGCTGAATGCGGCGGTGGAGTCTGCCCGGGCTGGTGAAGCAGGGGCCGGTTTTGCAGTGGTGGCCAATGAGGTGCGGAATCTGGCGATGCGCGCGTCGGAGGCAGCGAAGAACACAAGCAACCTGATTGAGAACACGATTAAAGCTGTACGCAAGGGCAATGATCTAACGAATGCAACCCGGGAGGCATTCAAGGAGAATGCGGCGATTTCGCAGAAGATTGCACAGTTGGTGGGTGAGATCGCAACGGCATCCGAGGAGCAATCGCACGGGATTACCCAGGTAAACACGGCGGTCGCCGAGATGGACAAGGTGGTTCAGCAGAACGCCGCCAATGCCGAAGAGTCTGCCAGCGCATCCGAAGAGATGAAAGCCCAGGCACAGGAGATGAAGGGCTTTGTGGAAGAGCTTGTCACTCTTGTCGGGGGCCAGGCCAATAGCAATGGAAAATCTCATGACAGGCACGCAAGCCGTTCCTTGCCAAAAGGAAACCGCAAGGCTGCCGCAAAGATATCACACAAAGATATGAAAGCACATGTAGCGGCATCAAGGGAAGTCGATCCCAAAGAGCTGATTCCGATGGGTGATGAAGAATTCAAGGATTTTTAATATGCAGGGGTAAGGGAACAGTGAAGTGTGAACAACTTGATGAAGGCGTTAACTTCCTCCAGAAACCCTTCCAAATGGAGGGACTTGCTACAAAGGTAAGAGAAGCTCTGGAACAAAAATAGCCCGATGTTTATAGTTCGAGGGGGTAGCGTGCTTCCTGTAATCTGTAAAACGTCGCCATTGAAGAAAATGCTTGATATCAAACAGAAATAAATGATGTTGTTTTCTCAGTGATCATGATAAGGAATGAGCACACTATATTTTTTATTTTCATCGGAGACAAAATTATTGTATGGAGCAGGGTAGGTGCAGTGAGGTGTGGACAGCTTCCTGTAGGGATGTGGAGCCAATGGGCACTACGTGTAATCTAAGCGACAAAAGGCGAATCAAACTTCACCTCAATATTATCAAGGAGAAAGCATGATATTAAATCTCATCAACAGCCTCATTGATATTCATGCCGTATCACCTGACGCCGCCAAAGCCTATGAAAAAGCGAAAGAAAAACTCGTGCATCAAGTCAATGACGATCTCGATGCCAACCCAAAGATTTTAGAACTGATTGGTGACAACCCGTTTGACCTTATGTGGAACAACCACAGTAACCATGCCACCTTCATGACAACGGTGTTCAAGATAGGCTCCTATGAGCTTCTGGCAAGGACGATCCCTTGGGTGTATCGAGCATACCGTGCCAGAGGTTTTTCTTATGACTATTTTCCTGTTGAGCTTGTGGCCTGGAAACATGCTGTAAAAGAATGTCTCGATGACGTTTACTCTACTGAGATCATCGAGATCTATGATTGGATGATCAGTCATCACGAAAACATGATACAGCTTTCCGTTAACGGTGAGGGGCTCACATTTTCTCTACAGAAGGAAACCACGGAGATGCAGGAGGTCTTGTTATCATTACTGCTGCATGGTGATAGTAGAGGAAGCCTCCAGTTGGTAAATCAATCCGTCAAGAAGATTGATGACCTGAAGCATTTCTACCTCGATGTTGTTTGCCCCGTCATGTATCGGATCGGCCTGCTCTGGGAAAAGAACGTCATCTCTGTAGCCGAAGAGCACGTTGCCACGGCCATCATAGGAAGGATTACAGCAGCCCTCTATCCCCTATTTGCAAATGTAGATATGTGCCGAGGAAAAGCTGTTGTAACGGCAGGACCAAATGAGTTTCATGAGGTGGGTGCGCGGATGCTGGCCGATTTTCTGGAAATGGAGGGGTGGGATGTGACATATCTTGGAGCAAATACACCGAAAGAGGAGCTTCTTACCATTCTCAAACGGCATAAACCCTTTATGGTTGCGCTGTCTGTCGCCACCGTATTCAACCTGGATCATGCAAGACAGACCATCGAAATGGTCAAAGCAGACCCAGAAACCAGGAATATAAGGATCATGGTTGGAGGGCTCGCTTTCAATAATATGCCACAGCTATGGCGCGATTTCGGTGCTGAAGGCTACGCTGCTGACGCCAACAAAGGCGCTCTCTCTGCCAATGCATGGTGGGAGAGAAGAATCGCAGCATGACCATGCTTAAAGAAGAATGGGTAAGCCAACGAGAAGAACTTGAATCGTATCTGGAGATAGTCAGTGGCATTGGGATCGTTCTCCTCGATTCGGTACTGAACATCCAGGACTGCAATCAGGGTTTCACGAGGATGTTTCAACTACAACGGAAACCTTTTGGCCTACCTGTAACGAATTTTCTAATATTGGTTGACGACGACCTCAAATATGCCGAAGAACTTAAACTCTCCTGCAGCCATCAATCTGGTGTGCATGGCACCGTTTACTGTCGCGCCGTTAAAACAAAAAATGGATGTCTGCTCTTCTGCGAACGGATCATCCTGACAGGAAGCCGGGCCATCGAGCAGATTGGGGCAATCAACAATGAATTGATCAATCTGCAGCGCGAATCAGTGAAAAAGAACCTGTTGTTGGAAAAATTGAAGCGGGAGTTGAATGAGCGTATTACAGAACTTGAGGCCACTTTAGCGAGAGTAAAGCAGTTGGAGGAGAAATATCGTCTTGTAGTGGAAAATGCGGCAGAGGCTATAGTGATCGCCCAGGATGGCTTGTTGAAATATGTGAATCCCATGGCTGTAAAAATTCTTGGTTACTCGGAGAAAGTGCTGACTTCGATGCCTTTTGTGGAGCTCCTCCACACGGAAGACCGGGAAAAGGTATTTGAGGCGCACAGCAGGGTAATGAGAGGTGAAGAAAATCAGTCGATCCATGAATTCAGGGTTGTTGCGTTGGATGGAACCATCAGGTGGGCAGATTCGCATGCAGTTATAATCCCTTGGGATGGAAAACCAGCCACCTTAAATTTTATCATCGACATCACCGACCGCAAGCAGGCAGAGGATGCAAGGCACCATTATGAAAAACTTCAGGGTGTTCTGGAAATGGCTGGAGCAATTTGCCATGAAATGAATCAACCTATGCAGATCATTTCCGGATATTCCGAGATGTTATTAAAGAATATTTCTGAAAATGATCCAATCCATACGAAACTTGATACGATAAACAAGCAAATTATCAGGATGGGTACTATTACGAGAAAGTTAATGAATATCAAAAAATATGAAACTCAGGATTATGCGGGATTCTGCCGGATTATAAATATCAATGGGAGTTCCGGCGAAGACATTGAATAGACTGAGAGGGGGCCACTATGGATGAAGGAAAAATTATAGTAGTTGACGATGA
>RPRI01000254.1 GCA_003818505.1 Desulfobacteraceae bacterium
AAAAAATGACAACGAAGAAAAAGAGCTATTCGAATCAATTTAAGATTGATGCCGTTAAACTGGTAACCGAGCAAGGTTACAAAGCCGCAGAAGCTGCAAGGAACCTTGAGATCCATCCCAATGTTCTGCGGCACTGGGTAAACCGGTTTAAAACCGACAGTAACCATGCATTTCCCGGCAAAGGTCATATGACACCGGAAAAAGAGGAATTGAACCGGCTGAGGAAAGAAAATAAGCGGCTTAGGATGGAGCATGAAATATTAAAAAAAGCCGCGGCCTTCTTTGCCAAAGAGTCAATGTAAGATATGACTTTATCCGGCAGCAACAGAAGGCCTATCCCGTAACCATTTTGTGCAAGGTTATGGAAGTCAGCCGGAGCGGATACTATCAGTATTTGAAAACAGACCATCATATAAAAATAGATAAGGATTTCGAATTGATGTCAAAGGTTCGGGAGATCAACGGAGAAACCCGGGGCGCTTATGGTTCCCGCAGAACGTCCGAAAGACTCCGTTCTCAGGGACATGATGTGGGCCGGTATCGTGCCCGCAGCCTGATGAAAAAAGCAGATGTATCTGTAAAGCATCGAAAGAAGTTCAAAATAACCACGGACAGCAAACATAACCTGCCGATTGCTCCTAATCTTTTGAATCGGAATTTTCAGGTAGATCGACCTGACGCTGTGTGTGTGGTGCAGCGACATTTCCTATCTGTGGACTATGGAAGGATGGCTGTATCTGGCGGTGGTAATCGATCTGTATTCGAGGAAAGTTGTCGGTTGGGCCATTAGCAGCCATATGAAGGCATCGCTTGCCACGGAAGCTCTTTTAATGGCTTACTGGCGGCGAAAACCTGAAAAAGGATTGATTCATCATTCTGATCGGGGCAGCCAGTACGCCGGCAATGATTACCGGAAGCTTTTGGGTGCCTATGGCATGATCTGCAGCATGAGTCGGAAAGGCGATTGCTGGGATAATGCCGTTGCGGAGAGTTTCTTTCACAGTTTGAAAACCGAATGGACCGCTGAGATCCTTTATCGTACCAGGAGCGATGCGAGAAGTGATGTGATCCGGTACATCGAAATGTTTTATAACAGTAATCGTCTGCATTCTTACTTGGGATACAAAAATCCGAATGATTTTGAAAAGAGTTTTACATTGGCAAAGGCAGCTTAACTGGGTGTCCGTTTTTACTTGACCAGATCAAACCTCCATGGAGGCTAAAATGTTGGCACCTTCCGATAAATCATTTTCATAATGAACTCCAGAAGGTAAAGGGTAAGGTTGATGGGTTTGTTGAGATAAGAAGAAAAAGATGGTTAATTACTACTCTTATGCAAATTGAAAGTCAATGAGATAATAGCCCCCGTTTTCAGTCCGAATTGAAGATTTTCATTTGACATCATCAACTTTCCCTGATTCAACCTGATTGCGGATAACAGGAAGAAACAAATGACCAAACAGCCTATTTGTCGGAACGCACCGGGAGTGAAAGTTTGTTGATGTCGAATGACTGGAGATTCCAGTACCGCTTGCCAGTGTTGAAACTGAAGTATGCAAACTCGGAACCGCGCGTTTCCCAGGTCCATACCGAAATACATGAAAGACGAATCAATTCTGTCAAATGAATATCCCATGTGCTGCTAAAAAAACCACGGCATTCAGATTGATAAGTTTTATCCTCATCGTACAACCCGGCCAGCTCATTATGTGTTGGCATCCGCCAGTCCGTATAACCTCCCCCGCTATAATTATCGCAATAACTCTTAGCGTCCCACCAAGTTATTTCGCTCCCGTTGTCCTTCGCCGCCCACATAAGGTTGGTCCGCGTGTCCAGGATTATTCCGTTGTCATATGCTATGAAACGGCCATCCCTCGCGGTTTCTTTGGCTGGAGCTGCGGGCGGGGCAATCGCTGCGGTTGTTGGCTCAAATCCAATTTGCCCTTGTTTGACTTTAAATGCGGCTACGGTTGCCGGTTTCTGCACTATTGCTACAGACTGCTCAACTTGTTCGCTTAAAGGGGTCATGGAAAGGCGAAAACCTATGTTGTAGCTCCTAAAGTCCGGGGTAAAGTAGTCGCGGTTCGCTGAACGGCAATCCACGGCGTAGTCGAACCAGCTGCCGCCCCGATAAACCCGGTCTGAGCCTCTCGAAGGTCCGGCAGGATCGGTAACATTTCCCTTTGAATAAATCCCGTACCAGTCCTGACACCACTCTTTGACATTGCCGTGCATATCGTAAGGCCTCCAGCTATTTGGCTGCTTTCGCGCCACCGGGTAGGCTTTACCGAAAAATACGCCCCCATCATACCAAGCATACTCACTCAATTGACTTTCGCTGTCGCCAAAAGAAAATCGGGTATTCGTACCGGCCCGACAGGCATATTCCCATTCGGCTTCCGTTGGAAGGCGGTTGCTGCTGCCACCCTCTTTCTGATTCAACCGCCAGATAAATTCCTGCACATCATCCCACGAAACACTCTCAACCGGGCAGTCATCACCGCAGTTCTTGAAATGGGATGGATTGTTTCCCATTACAGCCTGCCACTGTCCCTGTGTTACTTCGGTCGTCTGCATGTAAAATCCTTTTGTTAGGGTCACCTGATGCTGTGTCTCATCATTGTCCCTTCCCAGTTCATCTGAAGGCGATCCCATCATGAATGTGCCGGGCTTGATATAAACAAATGTCATGCCAATAGAATTGGTGAATTTCTGCTCCGGTTCAGCTGGCTTGGTAATTGCCTCAGCTTTAGCTTTGGAGATTTGTGCGGCTTTATCCCTTTCTATTTCTTCAGCTCTGGCCTTGGCTTTAGCCGCTACTTCGGCTTCAACCTTGGTTCGCTCCGCCTCGAACTTGCGTCGTTCCGCGGCTAACTGTTCCCGCTCAGCATCGAGTGCCTTCTGCCGCGCCAACTCATCAACCTCAGTTTTCAAATCCGATTTAGTTGAATAGGAAGGATCATTAGTTAAAATATTTACCCTGCTACCCTGAATCACAAAATAGAAATCAATCTCCAAGGAAGACAATTCCCATGGTATCTGTCCTGTTTCTCTCTTAACCTTGCTGCGCACATTCATAAATACGTTATTTATCGACAATCCAGGTTTGGCGATGTTCTCTAAGACAGCTTGGGTGTAAGGGCTGTTACGCCCTTCGCCATCCATAGCTACGTTTCCGGGACTGGTTGAATAGGAGACAAAAGTACCAGACGGCGCACTGCTTACTATCGCCAGACCCCTTGCAGCCATTCTAAAGCTACGGGCGAAAGGATTATCCCTGCAAGCATCGAGCATGACGATATTCAGGCCATTGTTGGCGCTTGCCATTTCATCGAGGATTTTGTTGGCATCAACAGCCTGATACTTTACGTCGGACTCCTTGTTTATTCTTGCACCAATCGGCAACAGATAGTTTATCCCATTGACTTGTACACCATGTCCAGCATAGTAAAACAAACCTACTCCACCGCGCTTCAGACTGTTGCCAAACGCCTCAATGGCTTCATCCATTTCCTGTAGCTTGGCATCCTTCTTGAGCGTAACGGTGAACCCGAGTTCCTTCAGCATGGCTGCCATATCAGAGGCATCATTGACGGGATTTTTCAGAGGACCAGAACTGTAAGCGCTGTTGCCAATGATTAAGGCGGTGCGCTGCTCAGTCGCTGCCGGCAACCGAGATGGATTGATTAGGGCAAGGATAAGCAGAATGAGTAAACTTCTTCTTATCTGCAGCATGGTTTGCATAAAAATCCCTCTATTTGACAAAGCGGTAATTTTTATACTCCAACCATCATAAAATGGCAATCAGATCTTGTTGATTTCCGATTACACCGTTGTTTGTAAGGCAAAAAGTAGCCATGCAACATTACCGGAAGAAGTTCGTATAGCAGAAAGAATTCAATATCCAAGCTATGCATAGCAAATAATAATATTATATTCAATAAGATATAATAACAATATCCTATTTTCTGTTTCAGGATGCTTGGAAGAGAGGTGATTTATGTTCTACGAAGTCATCAAAATCCCATGAACTTGGCGGCGATATTCTTCATAATTTCATTTGTACCGGCGAAGATAGACATAACCCGCACATCACGCCATCCCCGTACTATCGGGCACTCTTCAAATATCCCGAAATCTCCGAAAAGATCCAGCCCCCTGTCAGCAACTCTTCTGACCATTTCGGTTGTCCAGTATTTGGCCATGCATGTTTCAATTATTATGCTTTTCTTTTCAACATGATCGGCGATAAGTTTGTCGACAAAAATTCTTCCTATTTTTACCTCGGTCGACATTTCAACCAGCGCAAACTGGACAGCTTGTGATTTTGAAATCGGCCGGTCTGAAACAAGGGTTTTTTTACAGTAATCAATTGTGGCCTCAAGGATATACTCTGCGGCGACAATAGCCCCGATGGCTGTTGCAAGGCGTTCCTGCTGCAGCTTTTCCATCAGCATGTAAAAACCGCCACCCTTTTGTCCGAGGCGGTTTGTTATGGGAATCCTGCAATTGGTAAAAAAAAGCTCCGCTGTGTCCTGGCTGTGAAAACCCATCTTTTCAAGCTGGCGCCCCCTTGTAAAACCGGGCGTCCCGGACTCCACGATATAAAGCGATATCGCCTGGTAGTCATTTTTAACGGAAGGGTCCTTTGCCGCAAGAACAACTATGTCGCAGTTGATTCCGCTTGATATGAATGTCTTGGAACCATTTATTACAACCTCCCCGTTCTGCTCAACAGCGGTAGTTGTCATGCCGGCAAGATCGCTCCCCGCTCCCGGTTCGGTCATGGCAACAGCGGTTATGCATTCCCCCGTAATACAGCCCGGCAGGTATTTTCTTTTTATTTCCTCTGAGCCGAATGTGTCTATATACGGAACAACCACATCCGTGTGAAGCATTGTTATCAGTCCGGTCTGATTCGTCCTTGCCATTTCTTCGGCCACGATCACTGAATAAAGGAAGTCTCCGCCCATTCCGCCGTATTCAGGAGCAACAAACATGCATAAGAAACCGTTCTCCCCCATCTTTCGCCAGGCACTTTTCGGAACGATTTTGTTTTTTTCCCACTCTTCAACATAAGGCATCACTTCTGTTTCAATAAATTTACGCAGCCTTTTCCTGAACTCTTTATGCTCTTCCGTATAGTTGAGAATATCCATCTTTATCCTCTGTTAAGCGTTATCTCTTCAAAAGCCGTTTTATTTAACATAACAATTTTACAAAACCGTAAAATTCGTATTTCAGACGGCAAAGTAAAAAGTTCAAGTTCGAGGCATCGCGAATCACGCGTGATGAGGCGTACCCATCGTACGCCGCAATCACTGCGGGATGAAGCGCAACGAAGACACGAAGTGAAGCTTCAGCGCTAATCGGACTTTTTACGAAGCCGTCACCCCTCATATTTTCCGATAATAGATATGCTGCAAACATTCATAAATGGAAAACCGCCGAGGTTGTGAGTCAGGCCGAACCTCGGATTATTAAGCTGCCTTTTATCAGCGCGACCGTGAAGCTGCAAGTACATCTCATAAAGCATCCGTATCCCGGAAGCACCTATCGGATGTCCGAAACATTTGAGCCCCCCGTCAATCTGACATGGAATTTTTCCATTCCTGTCGTAAAATCCGTCCAGTACGTCGTGAACCGCCTTTCCTCTTTCGGATATATGGAGATCTTCCATTGTCACAAGCTCAGTTATCGAGAAGCAGTCATGAACCTCCATCATGCTTATCTCTTTTTTAGGATCGGTAATACCGGCCTCCTTGTAAGCTTTTATGCTGCATTTTGTTGTCGTCATGAAGTGGTCGCCGTCCCATTCGTTGTATGCCATCTCCTCGCCGCTGCTCAAGGCAAGCTGAATGGATTTGACGCTGACAAAATCCTTTTTGCCGAGTTTTTTGGCGATTTCAGGAGTAGT
>RPRI01000255.1 GCA_003818505.1 Desulfobacteraceae bacterium
AACCGAAACGCGAGCGCTAACCCCGCTGCTTGCGGCGGGGTTAGCGAGCAAATTAAAAACAGATGATATTCCTTACGGTGAAGATTCCCCGCTCGCTCTGCGGCGGGGAGCTTCAATTGATAATAAAATATCTTATGGATTGATAAACAGAAATTGGATGATTTAATTTAAAAATGAGGATGGAAAAGCTGGATTCCGTACATGAACAAAGAGGATACTAGGGCTGCGGCCGGAATCGTTATTATCCAGGCCCAGACGATGCGCGCGGCAATGCCCCATTTTATGCCTGAAAGCTTTGTTGTTGCTCCAACCCCGACTATTGATCCGGCAATAGTATGAGTGGTTGAAACCGGGATGCCCGCGTAGGTTGCAAAAAAGAGAGTGAAGGCGCCCGCAGCTTCCGCACAGAATCCTCCTACCGGTTTGAGCTTTGTTATTTTCATGCCCATTGTCTTGACAATTCTCCAGCCTCCGAAGGCAGTGCCTAATGCCATAGCGAGATGGCAGGATAATATGATCCATAATGTGGAAAAATCGGTAAGTTTGAGCGTTACGGTGCTCTCCATGGCGCCCGAAGCAACGAGGAGAGCTATGATAATCCCCATCGTTTTCTGGGCATCATTACCGCCGTGTCCCAAGGAATAAAGGGCTGCCGAAAAAAGCTGTCCTTTGCGGAATAATTTGTCCACCTGTTTCGGCTTCCATTTCCTGAAAATCCAGAAAACAAGAAACATAAAAATGAAACCAAGCAGCAATCCCATAAGGGGAGCTATCGGTATGAATAATACTGTTTTGAACAATTTTTCCCATCTGGGAGCGGAAAAGCCTGCGTAGGTGATCCCGGCGCCGGCAAAACCACCTATGAGCGCATGAGAAGAGCTGGTTGGCAGGCCCCACCACCACGTAAGCAGATCCCAGAAAATGGCCCCGATCAGACCGGAAAGCACCACATATACATAAGCCGGATCAAGGGGATTTATATGAATGATTTTTGAAATGGTGTCGGCAACCTTGGGCGCAAAAAAAAACATTGCAATGAAGTTGAAAAAAGCGGCCCATACGACTGCCAGCCTGGGCGAAAGCACACGTGTTGAAACAACGGTTGCAATCGAATTTGCAGCATCGTGGAAACCATTTATAACATCAAAAGCGAGAGCGACAATAACTGTAAAGATTACCAGAAACCAGACAGGATCCATCTCTAATCTTCCTCGAGTATAACACCCTCAATCAGGTTGGCGACTTCTTCGGCATAATCCGTGGCTGATTCGAGATCTTCCAATATTTCTTTATATTTGATCAGTTGAATGGGATTTTTTTCCTCTTTAAACAACCGCCCGATTGCTGTGCGCAACATCGCATCGCCGTCATTTTCAAGTTGATGGATAATTACGCATTTATCAAGAACGCCCTGACGCTTTTTAGATTTCCTAAGAATTTTCAAGGCATGTTCGAGTTCAACTGAGGCATTTACCAGTATAAGCGCAAGTTCTCTCATCTCGGGGAGAAACTCGGTTACTTCATAAAGTAAAATACGCTCTGCGGCCGAATCCACAGCGTCCATTATATCGTCAAGTTTTTTTATAAGTGCGTTTATTTCAGTGCGGTCAAATGGAGTGATAAAGGTTTTACGCAAAGCGCTGTAGCACAGGTGGGTAACCGTATCCGACTGGTGCTCAATATCCTTGATTCTTTCAACACGTTCACGGATTTTATCGGCCTTTGTTACAAGCTTCAAAAATTCCCTGGTTCCAATGATGGTGAGGGCAATCTGCTGCTCAAAATAATCAAAAAAGACGGTCTCCTTGGGTAAAAATCGTTTTAACATATGCCCCCCTTTAAAAAGATAAGAGCTTCTATCACAATAAAAAAATTAAAACAAGTTTATGTCTTCAGGGAAAAAGATCGTTTTATATTGCCATTTATAAAAGACTTTGCTAAGAAGTTAAGATACTTCAGGTAGTTTTTTATTGATTGACTTTAGGATGTTATGATAACTATAAATAAGGATACATGCCTTCTGTCCGCCTCTTTTGAATTTGCTCCGTTCCTCAGTCAGATATGCTCATGCGGGCGAGCTTAATGATCTGTTTTATCAGTTGATATTTGTTTCCAAAAACCGGTGAGAAAAGGTTGTATAAATTAATACACAATAATTGTTTGTGTATTTTAAGAAAAACAAACCGAAAATCAAAAGGAGAAAAAGCAGATGAAGCTATTTAAGTTATGCTTGGTAGTGGCAATTGTATTTGCAATGGCAGGAGTCGCTTTTGCCGGACAGACCCTTGACTCTGTCAAGGCAAAAGGGTTTGTTCAGGTAGGAGTTAATGGAGATTTGTTCGGTTTTGGTAAGCCGGATGAAAAAGGAGTTTGGAAGGGTCTCGATGTTGATACGGCACGAGCTATTGCTGCGGCAGTATTCGGCGACGCCAACAAGGTAAAATATGTTCCCTTGACGGCAGTTCAGCGTTTTACCGCCCTTCAGGCCGGTGAAGTCGATGTGCTGTGTCGTAATGCAACACAGACTCTCGGGCGCGATACGGAGCTTGGCCTTGATTTTGTACAGCCTATCTACTATGATGGCCAAGGGTTTCTGGTTCCCAAAAAACTGAAAATCAATAGTGCTAAAAAGCTTGGCGGCGCAACGATTTGCGTTCTGCCCGGAACCACAACAGAGCTTAATGTCGCCGATTATTTCAGAACCAACAAGATGAAGATGAAGCCTGTCGTCATCGAACAAAACGCCGAACTCAACAAGGCTTTCTTTGCAGGAAGATGCGACTGTATGACTTCTGATGCATCACAGCTTGCCGGTGTGCGCGCTGTTGCTCCCAAACCGGATAACTATATAATTCTTCCCGATATCATTTCAAAGGAACCCCTTGCCCCTGCAGTACGCCATGGTGATAACCAGTGGAAAGATATAGTAAATTACTCTGTTCTTGCAATGATCGAAGCAGAAGAGCTTGGCATCACATCGAAAAATGTCGATGAAATGCTGAAAAGCACGAATCCTCTAATAATGCGTTTTCTCGGTGTTACACCCGGGAACGGAAAAGCTCTCGGACTCGACGAGAAGTGGGCATACAATATAAT
Organism: Desulfobacteraceae bacterium; assembly: GCA_003818505.1. Classification (GTDB taxonomy): domain Bacteria; phylum Desulfobacterota; class Desulfobacteria; order Desulfobacterales; family RPRI01; genus RPRI01. The sequence continues at coordinate 3,097 of RPRI01000255.1, forward strand.
CAAGCAGGTAGGGAATTATGCCGAGATTTTTGAGCGCAATGTCGGTAAAGACACACCGCTCAAACTGAAACGTGGTTTGAATGCCCTCTGGAAAGACGGCGGAATCATGTATTCCCCGCCCTTTAAATAATAACAATCTGATTTACAGTTTATTATTTAGTAGCAGCTGATGGCAGAGGGTGGATTAACCCTTTGCCGTCGGCTTTTTTTAATAAACAACACGTTGCAATTTATTAAAAAAATTTAATAAATTAAAATGCTTCAAGAGAATTGAATGCAAAAAAGCAATAATTCAGGACCCACAGATAACGCCGGACAAAAAGTTCCTTTTTTGAATGATCCGAAAATGCGCTCGATTATATATCAGATCTTCACGATCGGAATGGTCGGTCTTCTCGGATATTACCTTTTTACGAACACGGTTGAAAATCTTGAACGACAATCTATTGCCACGGGTTTTGATTTTTTTGACAAGGAGGCTTCGTTTGAAATTGGCGAATCCCTGATACCCTATTCCGCTGCGGATACCTACGGAAAGGCCCTGTATGTAGGTATTTTGAACACAATCAAGGTTGCCTTCATAGGCATAGTGATTACGGTTATACTAGGAACTTTTTTAGGGATCGCCCGCCTTTCCACAAACTGGCTCGTTTCAAAACTTGCGGCTGTTTATATCGAAGTAATGCAGGACATACCTATTCTGCTCCAACTCTTTTTCTGGTATTCCTTATTTTATGACGCCCTGCCTTCGCCAATAGAGGCTCTTGAACCTGTAAAAGGGGTTTTTATAAGCAACCGGGGGTTTGTTTTTGCAGTTCCGGAGGGACATCCTGCTTATAAATACATGGCTGCAGCTTTTATTGCGGGCTGTGCAATAGCCTGGTTTGTAAGAAAATGGGCTAAAAAACGCCAGGAAAAAACAGGGCAGCCTTTTCCCGTATTCATTTGCTCAATTGCCATTATCCTTGGATTACCTCTAATAACATGGTTGTTCTTTGGAGTGCCCCATAAGATGAATGTTCCGGAGCTCGTGGGATTCAATTTTCAGGGCGGCATAAATATGAGTCCTGAATTCGGGGCTCTTCTGCTGGGTCTTGTTCTTTATACCGCCGCTTTTGTAGCTGAAATTGTCAGGGCAGGTATTCAAGCTATTAGCCGAGGGCAGACCGAAGCTGCAATGTCTATAGGATTAAGACCCGGCCAGATATTAAATCTTGTTATTTTGCCCCAGGCACTAAGAGTTATTATTCCGCCGCTTACAAGCCAGATGTTAAACCTCACAAAAAACAGCTCCCTTGCAGTTGCAATAGGATTTCCCGACTTTGTTTCGGTTGCCAGCACGACTATAAACCAGACCGGGCAGGCCATAGAAGGGGTTACGCTGATAATGGTGGTTTATCTCTGCTTCAGTCTTCTGACGTCCTTATTTATGAACTGGTATAATAAGAAAATGGCTCTTGTCGAAAGATAGAAAATTCCATGAACGTGTCAAAAGACAAATCAAAAAAAAATAAAATTCAGACCGAAGGGTTAAAGGCGCCGGTAATAAGTATTGGTGCCCTGCAATGGATTAAATCGAACCTGTTCAACGGTGTTTTTAATTCGATTCTTACAATTCTTACCCTTATTCTTTTGTATAAAGTTGTGCCTCCCTTTATCAACTGGGCATTTATTGACAGTCTATGGTTCTCGACGGCGAAAGAATGTAGTGACGTAGATGGAGCTTGCTGGTCTATAATTCCTTACAACATACGGTTTATAATATTCGGTTTCTATCCGCATGAACTGCACTGGCGCCCATTGCTGGCGATGATAATGATGGTGGGCCTGCTATTATACTGCAAAAACAGAGATCACTGGAAAAAATCGCTTATATATCTCTGGATTGCCGGTCTTGGTGTAATGGGACTGCTTATGAAAGGCGGTTTGTTCGGATTGACTACCGTTGACAGCGATCAATGGGGCGGTTTGCCCCTCACTCTCATGCTCTCTGTCTTTGGAATGGTTGCTGCATATCCTCTTGGAATTCTTCTTGCTCTCGGAAGAAGATCAAAAATGCCTGTCGTAAAAACGATCTGCATAATATATATCGAGCTCATACGGGGAGTTCCCCTTATCAGTCTTCTTTTCATGTCGGCGGTTCTCTTCCCGTTGTTTCTCCCGGAAGGAGTCACGGTAAACAAGATTATCAGGGCACAGGCTGCAATAATCATGTTCACGGCAGCATACATAGCTGAGGTTGTGAGGGGAGGCTTGCAGGCTATAACAAGAGGACAGTACGAGGCGGCAGAATCCCTGGGGCTGAACTATGCCCAGAAGATGCGGCTGATCATCCTGCCACAGGCATTGAAGATCGTTATTCCGCCCACGGTCGGAATACTGATATCGGCATTCAAGGACACGTCCCTTGTGGTAATAATTGCTCTTTATGAGATTTTAAAGACCACAAGGACAACACTGTCAGATCCGGCATGGATGGGATTCAGCACGGAAGCTTATATTTTTGTGGCCCTGATATATTTTATATGCTGTTATTCAATGTCGAATTACAGCCGCAGGCTTGAGCGGGAATTGCATTCCTGACGGCTTCGTAAAAAGCAGTTTTATGCCGCTTTGCGGCAATCTGTATTCGACGAACTCGTTGGAAGTCTAAATATGCTCTCTTAATGAGCTTTTTGGGGATTTTTAAATCACTTCGCTAAATCACAAGAAGGTTTGGGCTGACGCCCTCAAAGGCTTGTGATTTTTAACGCTCAGTTCTTTAAAAATCTGTTTCCCAAAAATCTC
>RPRI01000256.1 GCA_003818505.1 Desulfobacteraceae bacterium
AAAGTCGAGAGAGCAGTTTGAGATGAGAACCCATAAAAGACTTCTCGATATTATAGAGCCGACCCAGCAAACAGTTGATGCCCTGATGAAGCTGGACCTGTCTCCGGGAGTGGATGTCGAGATAAAACTGTAGCATAGGAAATGGTAAGAGCCATGTGTAGAGGATTGATAGGGAAAAAGCTGGGGATGACAGTAGTGTTTTCCTCGGAAGGCAAATATGTACCGGTAACTGTTGTTAAAATCGGGCCATGCACGGTAACCCAGATTAAAACCGCTGAAACTGACGGATATAATGCGCTTCAGCTCGGATTTGGCGGGAAAAAGAAGATTCGTGTGCGCAAGCCGGAGACGGGACATCTGAAAAAATGCGGACTTGAATCCTGCGAAATAATCAGGGAGTTTTCGGTTGAGAATCCCGGTGAGTACGCGATGGGCCAAGTATTAAACGCCGGTATCTTTAATGTCGGAGACAGGGTAGATGTAAGTGGCACCACTAAGGGACGGGGGTTTGCAGGTGTAATCAAGCGGCACGGATACAGCGGCGGCAGAAAAACACACGGAAGCCACTGCCACAGGATTCCAGGTTCTATCGGAGCGAGCGCTTGGCCTTCAAGGGTATTGAAAGGGAAAAAGCTCCCCGGTCATTATGGAAATGAAAAGCAGACCATGCGAAATGTCGAGATCGTTGATATAAGAGAGCAGGATAATTTGATATTGCTTAAAGGTGCGGTTCCGGGGCCAAGATCAGGCCTGGTTTCAGTATGTAAGCCGAAGATCACAAAAAAATAGCAGGATTTTGCCGAGGGCGAAACGCCTGATAAAAAGTGCTTTTAAAAGCAAATTGATTGGGACGAGACTATGTCGATTATAGATGTTTACAATATAAATGGAGAAAAGGTTTCGCAGCTTGAGCTTGAAGACAGTATCTTCAATGTTCCTGTAAAACCGAGCGTTTTGCATGAAGTTGTTACAATGCAGCTTGCCTGCAGGCGGGCAGGGAGTGCTTCCGTAAAACACAGGAGTGATGTGAAGGGGAGCACCAGAAAACTTTACAAGCAGAAAGGCACAGGCAGGGCGCGCAGGGGTGATATTAAATCTCCTTTATTAAGAGGAGGCGGTTCTATTTTCGGACCAAACCCGAGGTCATATTCCTACAAGGTTCCCAAGAAAATAAGAAAACAGGCTCTTAAAATGGCTTTAAGCAGCAAGACCCAGGATAATAATCTTCTCGTGCTTGATAATTTTGAACTCGAAAAAGCGCTGACAAAAGGATTTACATCCGTTCTTGATAACTTGAAGGTAAAAAAAGCGCTGATAGTAACCGAAAATGTGAATGAAAATCTTGAACTTTCATCAAGAAACGTTCCCGGTATAAAAGTAATGAGGTATGAAGGCCTGAATGTTTATGATATCTTGAAATATGAAAAGCTCATTCTGCTTGCGACTTCTATAAAAGGTATTGAAGGGAGGCTAACGGCATGATTAGATATGATGTTATAAAAAGGCCTTTGATTACAGAAAAGAGCACGATTCAGAAAGAATCGGCCAACCAGCTTACATTTGAAGTCGACCGAAAAGCAAACAGGGTTGAAATCAAGAAGGCGGTTGAAGGCATTTTCAAGGTCAAGGTTGCAGGTGTCAGGACAATTCAGGTTATGGGAAAATTCAAACGCAGGGGCCGGATACTGGGGAAACGCAATGATTACAAGAAAGCTGTTGTCAGGCTTATGCCCGGCGAGCGCATTGAATTTTTTGATGGAGTATAGATTCAGTAAAAAATCGTTTTATTTCGAATTTTTACAAAGGTATCATGGAATTAGGAGCTTGAAATGGCCGTAAAAAAAGTAAAACCCACATCCGCCGGAAGGCGTTTTCAGGTTTATCCGTCATACGAAGAGATCACCCGTTCGAAACCGGAAAAAAGTCTTATTAAGGCTGCTAAAAAAAGCGGGGGCCGCAATGTGCACGGACGAATAACCAGCAGGCACATAGGCGGCGGGAACAAGCAGCATTACAGGATGATCGACTTTAAGCGGGACAAGACAGGAATTCCCGCAAAGGTGTCGGCAATTGAATATGATCCCAACAGAAGCGCGAGGATTGCGCTGCTTCATTACGTCGACGGTGAAAAACGATATATTCTTGCCCCAATGAACCTTGCTGTTAATGATACGGTGATGTCGGGTCCTGACGCCGATATAAAACCTGGCAACACACTGCCTTTGAGCAATATACCGCTCGGTACCTACATACACAATATAGAGCTTCGTATAGGAAAAGGCGGGCAGATTGTAAGAAGTGCCGGAACATTCGCCCAGCTTATGGCAAAGGAGAGTAAGTACGCTCTTGTGAAGCTACCCTCCGGAGAAGTCAGGATGGTGTTGCTGAACTGCAAGGCTACAGTAGGGCAGTTAGGAAATGTCGTCCATGAGAACATTTCTCTTGGAAAAGCCGGGCGCAAAAGATGGCTCGGAAGAAGGCCAAAAGTAAGGGGAGTCGCAATGAACCCGGTTGATCATCCTATGGGTGGAGGAGAAGGCCGATCGTCAGGCGGAAGGCACCCATGCAGCCCTTGGGGCATGCCGACAAAGGGTTATAAAACAAGGAAGAACAAGAGAACAAGTTCTTATATAGTAAAAAAGCGTACACAGAAATAAAGGCAGGCTTTATATATCAGTAAGACGGTTTTATAAGCGGGAGAATATATGCCACGGTCGTTAAAAAAAGGTCCATACATTGAGCAAAAATTACTGAAGAAAGTTCTGGCTATTCATGAAAGCCGGGGCGGCAAGGTTATAAAAACATGGTCAAGACGTTCGACGATTGTTCCTGAAATGGTCGGGGTGACAATGGCGGTCCACAACGGGAAAAAATTCATACCGGTTTTTATTTCAGAGAATATGGTCGGGCACAAGTTGGGAGAATTTTCTCCAACAAGGACTTTTTACGGGCATGCAGGCGATAAGAAAACCAAACTGAAGAAGTAAGAATAAGATAGAAAAGGGAATATTTGCTATGGAGGTTAAAGCTTTAGCAAGATATATGCGCATTTCTCCTCAAAAAATCCGGAAACTTGTCGGTGCAGTGAAGGGGAAAAAGGTGGAAGCGGCTTTGAGCGAGCTGAAATTCATGCCTCTCAAATCAGCAGGAATTGTTGAAAAGGTAATAAGGTCTGCTGTTGCGAATGCCGGGCAGAATCCGAAAATAGACGTGGATTCGCTGTTTGTCCGCAATATTGTTGCAGACGAAGGTCCTTCATTGAAACGTTTTGCGGCAAGGGCTCGCGGCAGAGGAACACGCGTATTGAAACGAACGGCACATATTACGGTCACTTTAGCTGACGGGTCGATGTAAAAAGGAGGAAAAAGCTTGGGTCAGAAAGTAAATCCTATCGGGTTGAGATTGGGTATAGTAAAAACATGGGAATCAAAATGGTATGCCGGGAAAAACTATGCGGGTTATATACTAGAGGATTTTAATATCCGGAAGTTTCTGAAAAAGAAGCTTAACCATGCAGGCATTTCAAGGATTGAAATCGAAAGGTCATCCAAGCGGGTAAGACTGAGAATTTATGCATCGAGACCCGGGATTATTATAGGCAAGAAAGGTTCTGAGATACTGCAGCTCAAGCAGGAGCTGGAGAAGCAGATATCCCATGAAGTTATGATAGATATTCAGGAAATCAGAAAACCCGAGATAGACGCGCAGCTTATTGCCGAAAGTGTCGCTCAGCAGATGATAAAAAGAGTTGCATTTAGAAGAGCTATGAAGCGCGGAGTTGCCTCAGCTATGAGATTCGGTGCAATGGGTGTGAAGATAATCTGCTCAGGCCGGCTCGGAGGAGCTGAAATGGCAAGACGGGAATGGTACCGTGAGGGCCGCGTTCCGCTTCATACATTAAGGGCCGATATCGATTATGGCTTTACGGAAGCACTGACAACATACGGCATTATTGGAATAAAGGTTTTTGTTTTTAAAGGAGAGATCCTGAAAAAGGATCAAATTGAAGCAGGCGTCAGGTAAGCCATCGTTCAAAAATTATCGTAACATTGGAATGCCGTGACGGCATAAGGAGCTGTAATCCGTAACAAAATGGTCAGAAATGTAATGTGATTATTATTTTGTAACAGCCCCTAAAAAGACGGGAGAGGAAAGCAGATGCTGAGTCCCAAGAAAGTCAAATACAGAAAACAGCAAAAAGGAAGAATGAAAGGCGTTGCCAGCCGGGGGTCGAATTTAAGTTTCGGCGAGTACGGACTGCAGGCAATTGAATGTGGCGCTGTCAATTCCAAAGAAATTGAAGCAGCTCGTGTTGCCATGACAAGGCACGTAAAAAGAGGCGGCAAATTGTGGATAAGGGTATTTCCGGATAAGCCGATAACAAAAAAACCTGCTGAAGTTAGGATGGGAAAAGGAAAGGGCGCTCCTGAAGGGTGGGTTGCAATCGTCCGCCCGGGAAAAATTCTCTATGAGATGGAAGGTGTTACAAAGGAGCTCGCTGTGGAAGCGCTCAGGCTTGCATCGCACAAACTTTCAGTTAAAACCAGATTTATAGACAGGAGCAATATATAAAATGAAAGCGAGTGAGATTAGGGATCTGAGCCGTGATGAAAGACTCAGTAAACTGAATGAACTGACTGAAGGCCTGTTCAATTTACGCTTCCAGCACGGGATTGGTCAACTTGAAAGTCCCAAAAAAATGGAGCTGACCAAGCGGGAAATTGCACGGATAAAGACTATTCTCAGGGAATCCGAACTTATAAAAAAAGATAAAGAATAATTGCTGCCATGAATAATAGAGGAATGAAAAGACAATTGGTTGGGACTGTCGTAAGCGACAAGATGGATAAAACTGTTGTTGTCCGGATTGAAAGACTGGTCAAACATAAATTTTATCATAAATATGTCCGAAGACGAACTAAGTTTGCCGCTCATGACGAAGAGAATTCTTGCAAGACCGGAGATAAGGTTATGATTACCGAATCAAGGCCTCTCAGCAAGACAAAAAGATGGCGTATCAGCAAGATTGTTGAAAAAGCCGTTTGATTTTTAAAGGAATATTGAAATGATTCAGGCAGAGACTAGATTGACGGTGGCGGATAATTCAGGTGCCAAGGTGGTTTATTGCATCAAAGTCCTGGGCGGTTCGAGAAGACGGTATGCAAGTGTCGGCGATATCATTGTCGTATCCGTAAAAGAGGCCATTCCCAATGCAAAGGTAAAAAAAGGCGAGGTTTTAAAAGCCGTTGTAGTGCGCACCAAAAAAGAGATACGAAGGCCGGACGGATCATTTATAAGATTTGACGATAATTCGGCCGTTTTGATTACACCGAACAAGGAGCCTATCGGAACGCGAATCTTCGGTCCTGTTGCAAGAGAGCTGAGGGCAAAAAAATTCATGAAAATCATTTCGCTGGCCCCGGAAGTATTATAGTTTAATCCCGCTTGTGGAGAAACGGTTTATGATAGAAAACAGATGTGAGATCAAAAAAGATGATAAGGTTAAGGTAATAGCCGGTAAGGATAAGGGAAAAATCGGTAAGGTGGTCAAGGTTATAAGGAAAGAGAACAGAATCCTGGTGGAGCATGTTAACGTGGTTAAACGGCATACCAGGCCGACTGCCAAGAACAGGCAGGGTGGAATTGTTGCCGGTGAAGCTCCGGTTCATGTATCTAACGTAATGCTGATGTGCAACAAATGTATCAAGCCCGTCCGCATTAAGATGCAAAAGCTTGAGAACGGTAAAAAAGTCCGCGTGTGCCAAAAGTGCAGCGAGATTATAGATAAATAGATATAGTATATGTAGGCCGTTTTTAAAAATAAAGTAGTCATCTGGATGTC
>RPRI01000257.1 GCA_003818505.1 Desulfobacteraceae bacterium
AGTGTTAATTACAGAATATGTTCCCCCAATAACTCCATCAATATCATCAATACCGAGGCAAAATTTCCCTTCTATCTTACTACCAGGTTTCAATGAGGCAATTTCGGGGAATGAAGGCGAAAATCTATAACTTGCCGAATGTTTATTTGCTTGATAGGTTATTCTTTCAATTTCACTGTGCCCATTATTATTTATAAATGAATATACGACATTATCATTTTGGTGTTTTTGTGTATCCGTATTATTTTCTGGTGAAAGATAAGTGTCTCGTTCTTCGTTCCAAAAAAAAGGCAAAGGCGCAAGGGAATACACTGTCTTAAAGCATTTTCGTCCTTCTACTTTTATTGGCACTTTCGTCAATTCCATCATTTTCCCGTCAATTTCAAAACTAACTTCAGTCCCTTCAACTGGGATAAATCCTGCTTCTCTCAAATAAATAAACGGGAATCTTTTAACTTCACTCAAATCAGCGCCAATTGCGGCGAGAAAAGAATATCTTTTTACATCTGCATTGTTCTCTTGCAGCTTAATTTTTATTCGTTGTCCGCTTTTAATTGTAATATCAAGAGCGAAAGATATTCCATTTTTTGTATTTTCAAATGAAAAATCAAAATCCTGCTCACCCACAATTTCCCAATCTTTATTCGGTTTCAGGTATTTTTTGTCAATGGAAAGATGGGAGTTGATATAATTTTCTACTTTACCATTGTGATAGTAGACAACGACAAATGCTCCCTTGTTATCGTTTTGAACAACAAGTTCAATAGTCTTAATTGATGGATGATCATCAATGCTGGTTAGTATTAGCTTGCCAAAATCAGTATGACTGAAATTGAAAGGATTAATAAATTGTTCTTTGGTGTTTTTTTGATACATTTCAACTGGAATATTATGAACGTTTAAATATTCTTTTGGATCAACGGCGCTGGAGGATAGCTTTATGTTGCATCCTGCTAAAAATATTGATGCTAAAATGATTGTTAGTATTAATAATTTTTGAATTTTCATTTTGATTTCTCCTTGTTAGTTCGATTCTTCTGCCCTCTATATTATTAACCTGGTTAACATTATAATTAAAAAAATATTATTTCCCGACTATAGTGATTAATTTTTTTAAATATTTTTTTATTGTCTGATACTCCTGCTCAGAAAGAGCTGATTCAACCTGAAAAAGAGGACCGAACATTTTTGCTTCGAATTCTTCATGTCCACTGGCTGCAGTTTGTCCTTTTTTAGTCAAATTAAAGATTACTTCGCGATCGTTATCAACCCGTTTGCTTTTAACGATATAGCCTCTGCGGCCCAGCTTGGCGACGAATTTAGACACGGCAGCCTTGGAAATATTAAGTTGGGTTGCCAATGCTGTCAGATTACAGCCGGGAGATTTGCTCACCGCCACGATTGTATGGATATCAGAAGAATAAAGTAGATCGCCGGTTCCATAGTCACGAGGCGTGCTCTCCAGCCCCTGAAGGTAGAGGTGCGCCACATAAATCATATCAAGAATTCGTTCCCGTTTTTTCATGGCACGCATATTAACCAGGTTAACTATATTTGTCAAGTCAAATAATTGTATTATTATTCCGACTTATTGCCGGATCAATTGCATTTACGCATCATTTATATTTAACCGAAATATTGATATTTCATCATGTCACTGTATTTACGTGTTTGCTGTCGGCTTAATCCTTCTGGCATTTATCTTGCCTTAGATACTTGCGCATGAAATTATTTTAAAAAAAAGGCTAATCCTTGTCGATAGTCCTTGCTACATACCCGTCAGAGAAAAGAATGCTTATCACCGCACTCCCAGGATAGACCTGAAAACCGAAATGGGGGGGAACTATGGGTCCTTTTATGGGAAGTTCTTCTGTAATCGTCGCCCTAGAGAATAATTTTCCCCCTGATATCCCCCATGCTTGTTGGTGGTACACCAAGTTCAAATACGAAAGCGAGAAACGAGTTGATTAATGCAGCTCATTGACTTCGGGTCGAAAGGTGATAAATATTGAAGGGTTATTTTTCGTTTACTCATATTACGGACAGCTTCCTGTAACAAAGCATCCGAATATTTTGTTAGGTATGCATCCTTTCAATTGGAAATAAATGACAATCGCTTTTGATCGGGACCTCGAATATTCCTGGATAAATATATTCAGGCATAACTTACTGGATCAACCAACTCTCACTCCATCCCAAATGAACCTCTTCAAATCGCATCTTCCGAATCTCCTGCAGCAACTCTGTCCGTCTCATCTGTCCCCTCCATCGGTGACCATATCAAACCGAACAGATCGTTTGCTATAAAACCGTACAGTTTCCTCGCTTCTAACAGATGATAAAATTACCTTGACAAACAATAATAGCTCCCCCATAATCCGCTACCTGAAATTCAATAATTATAATAGCATGAAAAAAATGAACGATATTCAAACAAAGAATTGTCTTTTTTGACGTCCATGGTGAATTATATGAATATCGGACATATGTAAAACGGATGTCGATATGCTTAAGGCAAAAAATGTAGCGGCTTTTTGGGTCAGAATATTAATCATTAATCAAAAGGAGTGTGTTATGAAACAAGTAGTATTTATAGGAAGTTTGGTAGCATTGCTTATGTTTTGTGCTATAACGAATGCTGGCAACAATCGTGATCTTAAAGTTGTTAACAACACCGGATATCCGATTAAATATTTCAGCGTTAATCAGGCAGGAGATAAAGCGTGGAGTGAAAACGAACTCAGCGTAGCAGTTAAGGACAAAGAAAATTTCACAACGACTCTTGAAAGTGCGGGAAAACGCTGTGCATGGAATATCAAAGTAATGTTTGCCGGTAAAAACAGCTTCTCGATTTACAAAGACGTTGATCTGTGCAAAGCCAAGCTCCTCGTGTTAAGATATGATCCGAAAACAGATACACCTATTTGCAAAACAGAATAAGAACCAGAAAAACCGCTTCCGAAGCTGCCAGATTTAATTTCACCAATGGCAAACGGACCCGTGTACTTAGAGTCGAACGAAATAACCTTCGGCCGGGCACTCTTGGTTCGTTCTGGCAAATAGGCTATTTGGTTCTTTGATTATTTTTTTATTGTGTACAGGGCATCAAGGTAGTGAAGTGCACAGTTCAGTGATGTGGTTAGTCCTTGGCTGCTTCCTGTAACAAAGCATCCAGGCATCCAGTATTTTTGACTAATATCATTCCTTTCAAGTCGTAATCCGTGGTCATATTCCGCTTAATAAACAGCTTGACATAAATATCAATATTGATACTATAAAAACATGGCCAGAATCGAAGATATTCTTGTGCAGATGAAAAACAATCCCGCGAATGTTCGGTTTGCAGATTTGAGCAATGTTTGTAGTCATTTTTTTGGTATAGCGCGATACAAGGACGGAAGTCACCATGTACACAAGACGCCATGGAAAGGAGATCCGCGTATCAATATTCAAAATCATAAAGGGAAAGCCAAAGCGTACCAGGTAAAGCAGGGACTGTTGGCTATTGAGAAGTTGGAGGTTGAGCATGCCACTGAAGAATGATCGTTATACCTATCGCGTAACCTGGTCTGAAGACGATCAGGAATATGCAGGCTTATGTACTGAATTCCCAAGCTTAAGCTGGATAGACAAGACGCCTGAGGCGGCGCTGAAGGGTATCCGTGAAATTGTCCAGAGTGTTATCAAGGATATGAGTCAAATTGGAGAAGAGATTCCCGAGCCTATTGCGTGTAAAAGATACAGCGGTAAATTTATGGTTCGTGTACCCCCTGAAGTTCACAGAAATCTTGCCATTCAGGCATCGGAATCAGGTGTCAGCCTGAACCGGATTGCTAGTTCGAAGTTAAGCCGATAGCGAGAAAGGTTCTTTCGGTATCGTGATATTTCCGAAGACATTGAAAATTTACCACGGTACAGCTATTACCCGATCAGCCTATTGTTTGCAGGCCATAATGTACATATAATCGCTGATTATTTATTGGATTGAAAAGGTTGTGGAAGGCTCCCTGAAAGCGGTAAGACGCCATCCTTGAAGAAAATACTTGGTTTCAACCGGAACTCGGTGAATCTCCTCTTTCTGCCTTCGCAGCGCACCGCATTAATCATCGGCAACAGCGCTTACAGTTCTGGCTCTCTGAAAAATCCCGTCAATGATGCCTCTGATATGGCAGCCATGCTGAAGAAACTCGGGTTTTCTGTTACGCTCAAACAAAACACCAACCAACAAGAGATGGATGAGTCTATTCGTGAATTTGGACGGCAGTTAAAAAGAACCCGTGGCGTGGGATTATTTTTCTATCCTGGCCACGGCATTCAAATCGGTGGGGTGAATTATCTTTTGCCTGTCAATGCAAGGATAGAAAAAGAATCGGATGTGCGGTTCCGGTCTGTCGATGCGGACATGGTGCTTGCCGAGATGGAAAATGCCGAGAATAGACTAAATGTCTACATACTCGATGCTTGCCGTGACAACCCCTTTTCCCGCAGCTTCCGCAACGCCGCCCGGGGACTTGCAACAGTGAGCAACGCTCCAGCTGGGACATTTATTTCTTATTCAACGAGGGCTAACCAAGTGGCGAGGGATGGGGAAGGGAGGAATAGCCCTTACACTAAAGCGCTCCTTGAGAACATTGCCAAACCTGAGCTGATTATCAACGATGTATTCATAAATGTGCGCACAAAGGTAAAGAAGGAAACGGGGCAGGTTCCATGGGAGATGTCATCTCTAGAGGGCAGGTTCTATTTCACACAACAGTCTGATGAACTGGAGCAGCGGAAAGCAGCTCTGGAGCCTGAGAAGCAGGAAATAACGCTCGAAAAACAAGAACTGGAAACTCAGAAGGCGCTCTATGCTGAGCGCGAGCAGTTGGCTGCAGAACAGCGTAAGTTAGAGGTGAAGAGGCAGCAGCTTGCCATGGCGAAGCGCCCCTCTCAACCCTCAACAGGGGAAACCGCCCGGGACGGTCGTTTCATCGCCTATAGCAATGGAACAGTCCTGGACACGCAAACGAACCTGATGTGGGCGGGGAAGGACAACGGGAGCAACATAAACTGGGTGAATGCCAAGTCCTATTGCGAGAATTATCGCGGAGGTGGTTATACGGACTGGCGGATGCCGATGCAGGATGAACTGGCGGGATTGTATGATAATACTAAAACATATAAATCTGCATGTGGGCTTGATGTCCATTTAACGGAATTGATTCGCCTCAATTGCGCTTGGGGGTGGGCGTCAGAAACACGCGGTTCCGATGCTGCCTACTTCAATTTTTACAGTGGCGAACGGTACTGGGATCTCCAGTCTTACGTCTACTACTACCGGGCTCTCCCGGTGCGTTCCGGCAAATAGGTTATTTGATCATTTTCTTTTATCGGGTACAGGGCGGAGTCCTCTACCTTTCCTTTGTTAATCTGCAATTTCGTTATCAAGGGTTCGCTGTTTGTAGGTGAAGGAATTGACCATAAGCTTCATTCAGGGTGCCTGCTTGTAAGAACCAGCTTATCAGGATTAAGAATGCGCATTGCGCTGCTGCCTCCCATTTGTTCGTCAGGACTCATTATCCGACCGAACGTATTAAAACCTCAGCCATATCTGTCATGAATAACAGGATATCTCCTGCATTAGGTTTGACATCTGCAACGCTGCTTGTTATAAAATTAACAAGACCAAATTACATACGGACATGGGTATCAAATGGGCTTTTCTTTAGCAGCCTTTCTTAAGGAAAAC
>RPRI01000258.1 GCA_003818505.1 Desulfobacteraceae bacterium
TCCTTTGATTTCGGGATTCGAAAACTCGGGGGTACCGGGAACAAGCGTATCCGTTCCGTGATCGGGCTCTGTTATTCCCCAGCATCCGATGATCGAAGCATCGGTATTTTTCCCGAAAGGCACTATTATATCTTCAATCAGGCGGTCATTTGGAACCATTGAAGCAAAAAAGGCCGGAAAGCAGGCAACTCCAAGCCCAATTGCAAAATCTGCGCTTCCCCACCCCATTTCTTCTAGTACTATATGCACTTCAAGCGGATCAAGCCCAAGTCCTCCCCATGTATCAGGAATAAAAATGGTGTGGTATCCAAGCTCATATCCTTTTTTCATGGTATCCCAGAATAGAGGGCTCTTTATTACATCTTCAGGATCATGAAGCTTATCGAGCTCAAGACTCGCCGGACGGAGAACCTCCTTGCTGAACCGGTGCGTCTCTTCCTTCATTGTTTTCTGTTCGCGTGTCAATTCCATATTAAGCTCTATATAACTCATTTATGCCTCCTGGTTTCATAAAAAGTAATTCTATGCCGCTTTGCGGCAACTTGTTTCTGACTTACTTGTTGGAAGTCTTAATATGCTCTCTTAATGAGCTTTTTGGGGATTTCCCAAATATCTCAAATCCGTTCGCATATGACTTCCAACAGATTCATCAAAATTGACGAGTTTGTTTTAAGTTAATAATTGCTAATTCTGACGGCAAAGTAAAAAGCTCATTATGCAAGGCGCGCGAATCTTGAGGAGTGAAGCGTACTTTTCGTACGCTGCAATGACGAAAGATTATGCGCAACACAGCAGAATGACTTTTTACGAAGTCGTCATTAATACTTATATACATTATGAGCGTCCGTGGAAAACCCGGCTTTCAGTACCCTGTCCAGCG
The DNA here is from genome assembly GCA_003818505.1 of Desulfobacteraceae bacterium. Classification (GTDB taxonomy): domain Bacteria; phylum Desulfobacterota; class Desulfobacteria; order Desulfobacterales; family RPRI01; genus RPRI01. The sequence continues at coordinate 881 of RPRI01000258.1, forward strand.
CCTTTTCCGATATCGTCTTCGGAATAGTTTCAACCACCTGGATATATGAAGGCACGGAATTGGGCGGCAGATCTTTTCTGCATTTTTCAAATACGCTGGTAACGTCAATCCTGCTTACTGCAAATGGAGTTATTGCCGCAACAATATCGCTTTCACCGGGAGCGCCTGATGCGGCGGGAATTCCGTAAACACAGACTTCGCTTACATCAGGGTGCTCGCCTATCACCTTTTCTATGTGATCAGGCTGGATAAAGTCGCCCGCCCTGCGCAGTTCGTTTCCCTTTCTGAAATCGAAATAATACCACCCCTTATCATCCCTGTGTACCATATCCCCTGTTCTAAGCCACCCTCCCCTGGTCTTTTCCGCAGATGCTTCGGGTTTGCCGAGATAATCCACCTTTGTTTCACCTTTGGTCAGCCGCACGATCAATTCCCCGGTCTCTCCGTCCGGAACCTTGTTGTCATTTTCATCCACGACCTTGAATTCCATCATGCCGGGAAGAGGTTTTCCAAATGAACCGACAGGCCCCTGCCCGGGAACTTTATAAGCAAACCCTCCTTCAACGGAGCCGTACCATTCCAGAATATTAACATTAAACCGTTTTTCAAAATCTTCCCATATGGCGGCAGGCGTCCCCGCGCTTATGACAATGCGGACAGGGTTATCGGCGTCATTATCCCGCCGCGGTTCATTATAAATTCCGCCCATCATGCCGCCAAGGAGCGAGAAAGATGTACAGCCATACTTCCGGCATATATCCCATATCCTGCTTTTCGTAAAACCCGGGCTGAATACCGCTTTTATGCCTGAGGCAAGGGCAGGAAACAATGTGACCGCCTGAGCATTCCCGTGCGTAAGAGAAAGACCGGTATAAAGAATATCCTTTGAAGAGTATTTCCAGACAAGCCTTGTCACTATCATGAAAAGCCCGAACCTGTTGTTCCGGATCATAACCCCTTTGGGATCACCGGTTGTTCCGGAAGTATATATTATCTGCATCGGGTGGCGGACATCCATGATTTTCTGTTCGACAGCAATCCGGTTTTTTAAAAGGACTTCATTTAAAACCGGGTATTTCGATGATACGGGAATTCCCTGCTCATCACGGTAGGCAACACAGACAAGTTTTATATCCGGAAGATCCTTCAATATCTCTTCAAGATGACAAAGCATTTCTCCTGAAACGATAACCGCTTTCGCTTTCGAATTATCGAGAAAATAGCGCAGCCGCTCGCGACGGCTTCTCGGATCTATCGGAACCATTATTGCGCCTATGACAGGTCCCGCAAGCATGGCATACACGAATTCAGGATGGTTGCGCATAAAGACCGCGTAGACATCGCCTTTTCCAATGCCGTTTTCCAGAAAAAGGGCCGCAATCCGGTTTGAATTCTCGTAAAGGTCTTTATACGTAAGGATATCTTCTCCGTGAACCCCTTTTTCAAAAACGAACAGTTCCTTGTCCGGGTTTTCCTCGGCTTTTATTTCAAGCAGGTGGGATACGATGGCCTGGTTAAGATAAGCCTTTGAGCTCATAGAATCTCTCCTTTTACTCCTCGACAGCGCCGATAAAACCCCTGTTGTAAGTCGGAAATTCCTTGTTGAATGTTTCATCCCAGTGTTCTTTCGTCCAGAATTCATGCCTGTCAAAATAGGGATTCTTCTTTGCGGCGCTCACTGAAACGCTTACGCACAGATCAACATCTTCAATTATATTCATTGCAAGCGCACTGAACCCGAGAGTGCTGAAAACCCTGCAATGAAGACCAAGCCTGTGTGCCGCCGAAGCTGCGGCATTTACCGCAATATTCAGATTGATGTTCTTGAACTGGCAACTCGGTCCCCTCGCGGTCAGTGATTCCACCTCCTCGGCCTTGTTCATTTCGGCGCAGGTCCTGTATCCACAGGCGCCGCAATTGTAATTAAAATCCGATTTCCGTTTGTCTCCGATAAGAAGCAGCGCGCACGGCTCCTTTATCAGCTGCATCACATGCCTTCCGTCTCTAGCCGCAAGAGGCGACATGTCGCCTAATGAGAAGCAGAATTCGGCTATCTGTTCAAGCTCCTCCTTTCCTACGGCTATAATCTTTATGCTGTTCCTGTTTTCAAAACGGAAGCTGTTGTGGGCGGCAACCGCCATAAGTTCAACCGCACTGTCGAGCCCGTTTTGAACAAGATCTTCCATTTGTTTAACCGCCATATTCTCCTCCTTTTCAATCTCGACGGATTCGTATAAAGTCATAAGCGAACGGATTTGAGATTTTTGGGATTAAGAGAGCATATCTAAACTTTTTGCGATACCATCAATCTTAACGCTTAACTATATATGGACCTGAACTGGGGCCACAACCGTTTTATCATCCTGTCGTTCATGCTTCTCTGGTTTATCTCGGCATATCTTTTCGGGACATCCCTGAAAGGACTCTTTTCCGTGACCGAAATGGCAACGGCCAGCGCAAAACCAGTATCCCTCGGAAGTATCCGCATACGCATTGCTGCGGCTCCGGCTGACCAGTAAACACCGTAATCCACCCCGAGATTTCTTGCCTGTGAAACCATTCCGTCTATAGCGTAAGAGATATTGTTAGCCCTGAAAACGCAAAGCGGCCCCCTAAACGCCACATCCGGCTCATCCGGAAGTTTTTCTTCAGCTTTAAGATACTCACAGGTCAGTTTTCCGCACATGTTGCAGTTTATGTCGGCAGGATCATTGACGCATCTCAATGATGTCGCGATAAGAACAGCGTCTGCATCCCTTATCATTGCAGAATCACGGGAATAAAATTCCCAGCTTTTTTTAATTGCCGACATCCTTTCCATCTCCTGGCAAAGGTCCTCTATATCGCACGGATCGTCTATTATATGAATTGTGCATTCGCCCACACCGCCAACCCGAGGGGAAGTTGTTCCTGAAGCAAGAATAAGCAGCGATGCAACTCTTACCGCGTCGATTCTGTCTTCTTCATATTTTTTTATGCTTCTTTCCATATTTCCTCCTTATTTAAATCAGCTCTTTAATATTCCGTGAGCTTTTGCAATCTCCGGATATGTTTCATACGCCGGTTTCAGCATGGGAAGAAGTTTCAGTACCTTCGGCATCGGCCCTCTTGCCTTAATTTTACCCTTGGCAAGCGCAATGGGAAGAGAAAGCTCCTTGAGCCAGAACAGGTGGCAGGAATCACCGCTCAGATCCATCTCAATAGTCGCTTTCAAATCGGCTTTCCCGCAGACGACCTCCCCCTGGTCCGTAAGCCAGATTTGACCGGAGGGTTCGGTGATATTGAAGCAGATAATGATTTTTGACTCCTTATACTTTACTCCCATCTCGGGATCGGCCATAAGCTTTTTAAAAAGGCTTCCAAGAATCTCATACATCTTTTCGGTGCTTTCAAATACTGCCATAATGCCTCCTTCTTTATCTGTTGTTGGGAAATAGCAGGCCGATAATGGCCTTTTTATAAGATTCAACCGCCCATTGGGTCGGATGCGAAGCATGGTCAAGGTACCAGCGGGTTGCTATCCCCTGGTACACTGATGAAACAGCCCTCGCTGTTGCATCCGGATCCAGATCCTTTAATATTCCTTTTGCCAGCCCGTCATCTATCGCATCTTTTAAGAGACGGACCCAGTTTTCAAACCAGTCATGGAAAATGGTTCTGTATTTTATTTCACGCACTGCCAGTGACATGCAGTCGAAGAGAACAGGATACCCGACATTAACATCAGGATCATTCCGGTCATAAAGCCAGGCAAAAGAAAGAATCTTATCTATTGGATTATCGTGAAGCTCCATTGTCTGCTTGCTTCTCCGGAATATACGCTCGAAAAATTCTCCGAAGGCAGCGACGAATAAATCGTTTTTTGAATGGTAGTAATGGGCAAGGCCGCCCTTGGAAAGTCCTGCCGAGCGGCATATATCATCCATCGTGACATTCGCGTATCCGGAAGCAGAAATGGTTTTTAAGGCCGCTTCGAGAATCTGGGCCTTTCTTATAGCTTCCAGTTCAGGGATAGGGGGCATATAAGACTCCCTTAATAATGACAGTATCGTAAAAAGTCGAAATATGTTCACTTAGCCCCGATAAACGGAACTCTTTTCAGTACATCCTTGAGGGGTGTAAGTTCACGTATGACTTTTTACAGGCCAATCAATAATAATGAATATCAAAAGACAGGAAAAACTGATCCGACTGGCCAGATTAAGAATCGACCAACTGGTCGGTCGATTCTTAAATAAGCAAATCCCATTCCAGTGTCAAGCATTTTTTATCAGTCTTTTTTACCAAACCGAAGCAATTATCGTTCCGGGGTGAGGCACAAAATCACGGCTGCCAACTTATTTTCACGCCATTTCACCTAATATTGAAGATCCCCGCTGCAAGCGGCTATTAATGCGCTCGCTGCTTCGGTTCAAACCTTTCAAATCCGGCAGAGAGAATGCCTGCCTTTAAGATATTTTGTTGTCAGCATCAGTCTTGACTTATTCATATTTCTTCTATAAATGTGAATCAATAAATAATTTTCCCGGCACCGTATTAATCAATATAAGATAATATTCCATATAACATCTTTTTTTTAGTTCAATTTTTAAAATGTCATTGTTGAGCTTCCATTGGATTTTTTACAGGTCAAGGTATTTGTTTTAAATAATCTGAAACCGTAAACCAGAAACCAGCATTTAATAAAAGGAGGGCAAAATGGCAGAGAGTGTATACAAGATAGTCGAACTTGTCGGAACAAGCACAAAATCATGGGAAGATGCGGCAAAAAA
>RPRI01000259.1 GCA_003818505.1 Desulfobacteraceae bacterium
ACAATGCTTCGTTATCGCTGCTGTCAATGTCGTCTTCCCATGATCTATGTGACCTATCGTGCCTACGTTAACATGCGGCTTCGTCCTCTCAAACTTCTTCTTTCCCATATCCAATACCCTCCCATGATTTTGGTATATAATTTTCCGAATTCAGAGTTTATAAAAAGCTGCAGATGTCGGCAATTCCTAATCCAGCTCTAAAACAAACATACTTGTAAATATATAATAATCACATATAAAAGACTATGGAGCCCACGACCGGAATCGAACCGGTGAACCTCTTCCTTACCAAGGAAGAGCTCTACCTTCTGAGCTACGTGGGCTCAATTACGGCTTAATACTGAATGCTCCAAACACAGATTAAATCAAATTGTTTCTTTTGATTGGAGCGGGAGACGAGGTTTGAACTCGCGACATCCAGCTTGGAAGGCTGGAGCTCTACCAGCTGAGCTACTCCCGCTCATAATCATATTATTTTCTCTTAAAACTCCAAAAAAGTCCAGAGAAGTTTACTTTTTTTCAAAATATCTTGGAGCAACACTCCAGGAGAAAGCCATGTAGTACAGCAACGATCCCGTCACTCCAACGGAATCTCCTACATACGACTCGCTTTCTAAGGTTGGTGGTGGGGGGAGGATTTGAACCTCCGAAGGCTTCGCCGACAGATTTACAGTCTGTTCCCTTTGGCCACTCGGGAACCCCACCTGGATGACATCTGGAGCCAGAGACAGGAATTGAACCCGCGACATCCTCATTACAAGTGAGGCGCTCTACCTACTGAGCTACTCTGGCCCATTAATAATCTCTTGTGTTTATTGTTAAAATAGTTAAAAATATTAAGAATTAATATTACATGTTTCAATAAGAACTGTTTCTTTTATCCGGCTTCAAACAAAAAATCAACAATTATTTTATCAAAAAATTTATCAGTCTCGGTAAAAAACGTATATCTATACAACTATTAGTAATAATTAATAATACCGAATCAATCGGATGTTTCCGATTTTGCCGGATTATTCCTAATCTCTTCACAATTTGCATTAAACCATTTCAACGGCTTTTGACGCCCAAACATTCTTTTCCCTGTATTTTCTTGGCAGCAACTATTTCCATGACTGTTATATGTGATGAGTTCGCAAAAAGTAAGAATTTATCCCTCAATGTCATTTCCGTTAAAGTCCGAACTTTTTTTATGTAACCGTTATTCATTGATTGCCGGCCAACAAAAATGAAGGTTTCATAAAAACTTATAATCCGTTTGCATATTACATTTTACGAGTCAATAAAGTATGCCCCGTAAAAATACAGACTTTGCGGGTTTTTTTGGATTAATCCTTGACAAAACCTCCTCTGTTTGTGTAGCTTTTCAAAATTAATCGGTTGCCCATTCATAATCTTTTTGACATTTGCGTAACATGCCCGTTGGGGGTGACAGGGATGCTGCAGTCCCTTTTGCTGCTATTATCGTAATCCTGTTGCATTCAGTTGAATCCAGTTTGCAACATGTCGTTAATCAGATTTAATAAAAATACTAACCAAAAATAATTTAAGGAATTTAATTTTGAAAAATATAGTTGTGGCAATATTTGCGGTCATATTAATTATGCTGATATCAGGTTGCGCCCATAATGTTAATAAAAAGGTTTTAAATGATAATAATCCGGAGATACAAAAATTTTCCATCAACAATTCGGGAAAAGATAAAAACGAAACTGCTACGGCTTCTTCATCAAACACATCAGCTGATCCGAAAACAAATAATCCCATTATTGTAAATCCGCCAGATCCTGATAAATCCATAACTATTCCAAAAACAAATGAAATTAAAGAGCGCTCTATTCCAGTTCCTGTAATTATTGCTTCTATCCCGGAAAATATCGAAGAAAACGACGTTGATCTTAATGATACTGAAGAAGACAACGGCTCCGGGAAAAACACATCTCCCAAAAAAAAATCGGAGAACATAATGGATGAAGCTCTTGATTATTGCCAGATGGCTCAGGAATTGTGGCAAAAGGGTGAACTGGATAATGCAATTGAATCTCTGGATCAGGCCTACTCCCTGATTTTATCTGTTGATTCCAATGATAACTCAGCATTGGCCCAGCAAAAAGAAGACATAAGATTCACTATTTCAAAAAGAATACTTGAAATTTATACTTCACGAAATTTCGCGGTCAATGGAAATCACAAAGCAATTCAGATGGATATGAATGGTCATATTCAGGCGGAAATAAATCTTTTTACTACAGGTGCCGAAAAAAAATTTTTCAGAGAATCCTTAAAACGTTCGGGCTATTTCAGGACAAGAATACTTGAGATGCTTAAACAGGCAGGGCTGCCGTCCGAGTTATCCTGGTTGCCTCTTATCGAAAGCGGATTCAATGCAAGAGCTTTGTCTTCTGCAAGGGCTCTGGGGCTCTGGCAGTTTATCCCGTCAACAGGATACAAATTCGGTTTAAAAAGAGATCTTTTCGTTGATGAAAGACTCGACCCTGTAAAATCAACGGAAGCGGCCATAGCATATCTAAAGGAACTGCACCAGATGTTCGGAGACTGGTCTACAGTGCTTGCAGCATATAATTGCGGTGAGGGAAGAGTTTTAAGGCTGATACGGGATCAGAACTTAAATTACCTGGACAATTTCTGGGATCTTTATCAGCGGCTTCCTGTCGAAACGGCGAGATACGTTCCAAGATTTTTGGCCACGCTCCATATTCTCTCCGATCCGAATAAATACGGTCTAGAAGAAATTGAAATTCCATCACCTTTGGAATACGAAACGGTGGAAATTACCAAACAGGTCCATATCAGTGATATTGCGAAAGAACTGAATACGGATGAAGCAATTTTAAAATACATCAATCCTGAATTAAGACAGGGTATCTTACCGCCATATGAGTATCGCTTCAATGTACCCGCCGGAAAGAGTGAAGAACTGCTGGCTAAAATAGAATCGATCCCTCTTTCAAAGGCAAAACCGCAGGCTTCAGCAGCCTACCATAAAGTTAAGCGGGGAGAGTCTCTTTCTATTATTGCAAGACGCTATAGAGTGAGCGTCCAAACTCTTATGCGCGCTAACAAGCTGAAAAAAACGACTGTGGTAGCGGGAAAAATGCTAAGAATACCGACCGCAGGATCATCTCTTCCGGCTCCTGAAGCAGTAAAAAGCACGCAGCAGAATAGAGTTAAATCCGGGCTAACCACATCTCATATCGTAAAAAGCGGCGAATCACTCTGGATAATAGCCAACAGATACAATACAACGGTCAAGAACATACAGGAGCTTAACAATTTGAATAATATGGACCTCCATATAGGTCAAGTCCTGTATGTCCAGAAACGGGGCTATGATAATCAGAACAATGATATTCTGAAGAAACACCGCGTGAAATCCGGAGAGAACCTTTTCAGAATATCACAGAAGTATAACATGCCGCTCGATAGGCTTCTTCATATAAACAAACTGACGCCAAAAAGCAAAATCCATGTCGGGCAATACATCTTTGTAGAATAAATTATTTAAAGTTTGAATTTTACCTCGAAGGCCACGAATAGCACGAAGGAGGAAAAATATGAGCGCTTTGGCTTATGGTCTTGACGGAAGAGTTTTTGTAATAACAGGAGGAAGCAGGGGCATAGGCTTCGAAATTGCAAAAATGCTTTTAAGTCAGAATGCAAAAGTAGCCGTTTGCGGCAGAAAGAAAGAAGGTCTCGAATCGGCACAAGAGGCTCTTAAAGGGGGAAACAACCTTCTTGCTATACAGGCACATGTTGCGAAAGAAGATGATGTCGAAAATCTTTTTAACAAGACAATGGAATATTTCGGAAAAGTCGACGGTTTAATAAATAACGTGGGCATGAACCTTATAACATCCGCAACCGATGCCGATTATTCGTTATGGCAGAAAATCATTGAATCGAATCTTAACGGCACCTTCTTATGTTCAAAAAGGGCCGGGCAGATAATGAGAAACCAGAAAAGAGGAAAGATAGTAAGTATTTCCTCGATTGCCGGAAGAAGATCTGCGCCGGCCATGGGAATTTATGGCATAGCAAAAGCAGGCATCGAGATGATGACAAAAGTTCTTGCCCAGGAGCTTGCACCGTTTAACATCCAGGTTAATTCAGTTGCTCCGTGCATGGTAAGGACAAAGTTCAGCGAACCTTTCTGGTCTAACAAAGAGATATATGACCAGATCGTGAGGACGATTCCAATGGGTAGAATTGCTGAACCGGATGACGTCGCACATCCGGTCATGTTTCTCTGCTCGGATGCTTCAAATTTTATTACAGGCCAGACAATAATGGTCGACGGAGGCGCAAGCGCCATATAGTTAAAAAAAGGATCCAAGGATTCGAGGATCCAAGGGTTCAAGTGTTTTTTTAATGACTTCATTAGAGCTTTCAGCATTCTTTTGATACCCCCTATGCCGCTTCCACTCGAACCCTCGAACCCATGCCCCCTTGAACCCTGTATTCTGTTTACTATTTCTTACGTGCCTCGGCACGGAGAAGTTTTTTATCGAGTTTTCCTACAGTTGTAAGCGGAAGTTCCTTTCTTATCTCAACTATCTTTGGAACCTCGTAGGGAGCAAGCTTCTCTTTGGCAAACCTTATTATATCTTCCTCTATTTCCTTATAATTTTTACTTTCGTATTCTTTAGATGGTGTTACAAAAGCCTTAACAAGTTCCGAACCGGGCCTTTCGGGATTGGGAAGACCCACCATCGCAATCATTTCAACTGCAGGATGCCCCGCCAGAACCTCTTCAACCTTTTTCGAGAAAACCTTAAAACCACCCACGATTATCATATCCTTTGTTCTATCCACGATGCTCAGATATCCATTTTCATCCTGAACGGCGACATCCCCTGTATGTAAATATCCATCTGCATCAATTGTCTTTTTTGTTTCTTCCGGCTTGTTATAGTAGCCGACCATTACCTGTGGGCCTTTTACGCATATTTCCCCTGGCTGACCCAGTTCAACCTCTTTTCCCGTTTCCGGATCGACCAGTTTTATATCCGTATTTAATAATGGCAGCCCGATTGAGCCGAGCTTCTTTTTACCCTTGGACGGATTCATTGTCGTCAAGGGTGATGTCTCGGTCATTCCGTATACTTCAAGCAGCTTGCCTTTACCCACGATCCCTTCAAACTCTTTCTGTGATTCTTCCGGAAAAGGCGCGGCAGCGCATATGCATCTTTCCAGTCCGGAATAATCGAGAGATTTGAATTTTGGATTACCCATCAGAATCTGGAACAAAGACGGTACGTTAACAAGTGTCGTCGGTTTGTATTTTTCCATCTGAGCGCAGATATAATCAGTATCTCTCGGGTTGGGGACAAGCACCTGCGTCCATCCAAGGAAAATACAGTTTGCATTAAAGAAAAGGCCTGCAATATGAAAAAACGGGAATCCTGACAGGGCGAGACCTTTCCCCGGTTCCCACCCGAGCCACGTCTGGACAATTATCAGGTCGGAAACTGCATTCCGGTGGCTCAGCATAGCCCCCTTGGGTGCCCCTGTGGTTCCGCCTGTATACTGCAGATATGCGATATCATCAGGAGTTATCCTGACATCCGGGCTCTTTGCGGAAAATTTCTCTGTTTTTATTACATCCTTAAAAATATAAACCTGTTTC
>RPRI01000260.1 GCA_003818505.1 Desulfobacteraceae bacterium
AATCTGAAACCGTAAACCAGAAACCAGCATTTAATAAAAGGAGGGCAAAATGGCAGAGAGTGTATACAAGATAGTCGAACTTGTCGGAACAAGCACAAAATCATGGGAAGATGCGGCAAAAAACGCTGTGGAACTTGCGGGAAAATCCCTTCGCGAATTAAGAGTCGCGGAAATTACAAAACTGGACATGAAAATAGAAAAAGGAAAAGTCACCGCTTACAGGGCAAGGGTTCAGCTTTCATTTAAATATGAAGGCGGCAAATAGGCAGGCTCATTTTTTTATCCGGCAACTCATGAAGTCTTTGTTTTTGCTTTCATCAAGAGCCGAAGCAGATATTTGCTTTCACGGCATTTCATCTGTTTCCTGACAACCATTATTCCAGAAAGGGGCAAGGTGAATCGATTTCGCCTTGCCCCTTTTTTTATGTTTCCACGCTGTTTCGTATTGACGCATCCACCCTTTGATGCAATTTTGCAAACCTCAAAAAAAACATATCCGACAGGATTTAAATGATTAACAGGATGATTTATCAGACCGATCCGGAAGTAATATGAGGATAAGGATAAAAAAGAAATAGAGAAAGATATTTTAAGGTTTGCAAAAGAGAAGCTTGCCCCCAACGAGGTTCCGAAGATAGTTGAGATAAGAAAGGATCTTCCGCTTACATCGGTTGGAAAGCTCAATAAAAAGCTTCTCCGGGCGGAAGCAAATAAATAAGGCGCGCCTCCGAAAAATTAATCTTTTGAGATGCGGCGCCGCTCTTCATCCCGGATTTCCCGGCGCAGCAGTTTGCCGACCTTGGATTTGGGCAACATGTCCCTAAATTCGATATAAGCGGGAACCTTATAGGAAGCCAGTCGTTCGCGACACCATTTAATCAGGTCCGATCCGCCGACACCACGCGCGTCCTCCTTGAGAACCACGATGGCCTTTATCCGTTCGCCTACACGTGCATCAGGCACTCCCACCACGCAGGCTCCTATAACCGTAGGATGATCCTGAAGTATAGCTTCTACTTCTGAGGCCGATATCCGGTAACCTTTATGCTTGATGAGATCGGCGCTGCGCTCCACATAATAGAGCTCACCGTCATCATCTACAGATACGAAATCGCCCATGCGGCAAAAAACTTTACCTCCGATTGTTACACAGGTCCTCTCAGTTTCATCCAGCTTGTTCCAGTAGCCTTTAATAGTGTAAGGCGAATATACAAGCAGTTCCCCACTTTCACCGGCAGAGACCGGCTCCAGCGTAGCCGGGTTTACGATAATGCATTCCCTGCTTCTTAAGGGAAGACCGATGGTTCCGGGTTTTGGCTTCTTGTCTATCCGGCTGTAGCAAACGTGTCCCACCTCGGTGGACCCGTAAACCTGGTAGATCGGAATGTTGAAATGCGCCTCCCAGCGGTTATATATCTCAACAGGAAGCACATCACCGCCGCAGAAGCAATAAAGAAGGGAATCAAGCTTATAATGATCAAGCCGGTCATTATCAAGAATCATCCGGTACAGGGCAGGCACACCGAGAATCCATCTCACACCGAAGCGCTGAATGCTTTCAAGAATTGCGTCAACCTGGGGAACGGGCATAAGTACCGTAGCATTGCCCTTGTTCAGACCGATCGACATAAAGAGCCCAAGGGCCATAATATGAAACAGCGGATTAACTGCAATGTAGACATCCCGGCCTTCAAACAGGCGGCTGCCTGCCACATCATTGGTAACATCGTTTACATATGAAGTCATACCGCTGTGATTGCCGGGGACGCCCTTGGGAAAACCGGTTGTTCCCCCGGTATAAAGCAGGTAGGAAAGGTCTTTCATGGGATCTATGTCAGCCGGTGTCTTGAGGGGCGCGTGCTTCAGGAGGGAGTTGAAGCTGTAAACACCTGTTCCGTAATCTACTTTACCGTTGGGTATTTTATCAAACAAAACACCCAGATATCTTTTCCAAGGCGGGAGCTGATCCACAAGATTTGTGACGATAACCCGTTTTAAGCCTGTTTTTTCCATTACCTCCCTGACATAGCAAAAATTGGTGTCAAGGCATATAATGGTTTCCGCCCCTGAATCCCGGACCATGTAGTCGATTTCATGGGAGGTATAGATCGGGGAAACCGGAACGAGTACCGCCCCCAGTTTTTGGATTCCGATAAAGGCGATCACCCATTGGACGCAATTGGAAACATAGATCATCACCCGGTCGCCCTTGCGGACACCCAGATCTTGAAGTGCGCCAGCAAAACGCGCGCTTAAGTCAAATAGCCTGCTGTAGGAAAATTTTTCGCCCATATAGATAATGGCAGTATTCTTCGGGTATTTTCCCACCATCATGTCAAATCGTGTATAAGTCATCTCATCGGCGAAACTATTGTCGGCGGTTCTATCAATCATATGACTCCTCAACCCCGAAATACGCAGAGCGCACATCAGGGTTATCCATCAGCTCCTGTCTGCTGCCTTCCATTACCGCCGATCCGTTTTCAAGAATATAGGCGTAATCAACGATCGGCAAGACAGGGCGGGCATATTGTTCGGTAATAATGATGGAAAGTTTCATTTCATCACAAATCCCCTTGGTGGCAAGAATGAGTTCGGCCTGCATCAAAGGACTTAATCCCATAAGCGGTTCGTCCAGAAGCAGGATTTTGGGCTGTGCCATCAATGCCCGACCGATGGCAAGCATCTGCTGTTCGCCACCGCTTAAGAAGCCTCCTATGCGCTTTTTAAGCTTTTCAAGGGGCGGAAATATTTTGAATATATATTCAAGCGTGTTGCGGGCCTCGGACGATGAAGCAAGATACCCGCCGATTTTGAGATTCTCAAGTACGCTGCTTTCGTTAAATATGCGCCGCCTTTCAGGGCAGAGCACAATGCCTTTGCGTGCCCGCTGGCTCGGTTTCAGAGCAGAAATGTCTTCGCCCATATATTTGATCTCACCCATAAGAGTGATCCGTTCTCCGCCGGCCATGGACTCTTTTTTTTGAATATCCTGCATTATGCCGGAAAGGGTGTACATCAGCGTCGATTTGCCTGCGCTGTTGGCACCGAATACTCCTACAATCTGGTTGACACCGCACCGGATATTGATATTGTTGAGCGCCAGCATATTTTCGTAAAACACCATCAGCCCGGTCGCTTCAAGCATGTTTCATAACCTCCTCAACCTTCTGTGATCCGAAATAGGCCGTTTTAACTCTCTCATCGGCCATAACCTCTTCAGAACTTCCTTCAGTAAGCTTTTCTCCGAAATTGAGCACCATTATCCGGTTAGCAACACGAAACAGCTCCCTGAGCCTGTGTTCGATCATGATCAGGGTAATTCCTTCCATCTGCAGACGTTCAATCAGTGGCACCATGCTGGCTATTTCACTCATACTCAAACCGGAAAAAACTTCGTCACAGATAATGATCTCCGGTTTTAATGCCAGGCATCGGGCGAGCTCCAGGCGCTTGAGATAGCCGGTAGGAAGGGTGGAGGCTGTTTTGTAGGGCACGTATGAATCACGCTCAAAACCGATCTCTTCCAGAATATCGATGCTGACCGTATTTCTGTCACCCAGCTTCCCGCCGCCGCGCCATCCCCCGGTGCGTTTCGCCCGGGGGGAAAAAAGGGGAATGACGAGGTTCTTATAGGCCGGCAGGGTGTAATAGGGCCGCATGATCTGAAATGTGCGGGTAATGCCCATGTCGGCAATCTTATGGGGCGGCTTATCGGATATATCCGTGCCCCGGAAGAAAATACGCCCTGAAGTTTTTTTGATGAATCCGGTGATGCAGTTTACCACTGTGGTTTTCCCGGAGCCATTGGGGCCTATAATCCCCAGTATTTCGCCTTCATTGACTTCAAAACTTACACCGTTTAAAGCCTGAATGCCTCCAAAGGCCTTACTGACTTTGTCTACCCGGAGAATCGGTTCTTTACCTGTATCCTGTTTCATGCCTGATTTCATATCCGGCTTCATATCCGGGTCCACCTTTCAAATTGCTGATATTTGCGCTGTCCGTAAATCATTATGCCTTCACTGCGGAAAATGATAAAGGCTACAAGAATCAGCGCATAGAAAACGATGCGCAGTGTTCCGAAGTCCCGCAAAAGCTCCGAGATAGGGACCAGAATCAGACAACCAAGAACCGGTCCGACAAGTGTTCCTCCTCCTCCAATAACCGTGGCTGCAATGGGCAAAATTGAAAAATCGAGCGCAAACTGGGAAATCCCCGACCACATATAGATATGCACCAGACATGCGCCGCCCAGACATCCGATGGTGGAAGCGATATATACGGCCATAGCCTTATACAGAGTGACATTCATGCCGGAGGCCCGGATAGCCTGGTCGTTGTCCTTGACACCGCGCAGGACAAGGCCGATATCGGTGTTAACCAGCCTCCGTACGCCGAACAGGAGCAGAAGCAGAATCACGATGATAAAGTACTGCTCCGCCCAGCGGTTGGTGAAACTGTCGATGCCGGTAATGCCGTCTGTTCCGCCGAGAACATCCAGCGCTTCGATCAGCCGCGCAACAAAAAGTGGATACATAAGACTCACAATGGCAAAATATACTCCCCTTAACGGCAGGCAGGGTAAAAGCAGCAGTGTGCATATGCCCCCACCCACTAGAGCGGCAAGCGGGACGGTAAGCAAAGGAGGCAATCCCAATTCTGTATTCATTATGGCAGCCATATAACCGCCGACACCGACAAAAAAAGCTCCTCCCAGTGAAACCAGTCCGACGTAATGGGCCAGGAAGTCGAAGCTTAGCGCCAGAAGAGAGTAGATACAGGTGATGGTGATAACGCGCTGCCAGTACATGCCTGGCATCAGCAGCGGCAGGGCCAGCATCCCAACAATCAAGATCAATCTAGGCAAGGCAAGATAGGACAACTCCCTGATGGACATCAGGGCATAGAGACTATCTGCGCGTACCTTGATACCCCGATCGATTCGTTCTTTGCGGCGCTGGGTGTTATTTCCCATTTAGACCCTCTCCTCCAGTTCTTTCTGTTGTCCGAAAAGCCCAGATGGCTTAAGGATAAGAGTTAAGATGATTGCCAGCAGCGCCACCACCATCTGGTAATGCGCACCTAAGTATACTACGGTCAGAATCTGGGCAAAACCGATCAGGAAAGCCGCCAGAACAGCACCCATCCAGCTTCCGAGGCCCCCCACGATACAAACGGCAATTGCCAGAATCAGAATGTTATAGCCGGCTTCCACGACAATGTTACCCAGCGGAAGGAGCAAAACGGCGGCTAAAGCGGCCAGCATGGATCCGAAACCCATAGCCATGACAGCTATCAGGTCGGAATCGATACCCAGCATCAGGGCCGCTCGTTCGTCCTGTGCCATTCCGCGCATGGCGAGGCCTATCCGGGTATAATGGGTGAAGATCCACAGCAGTCCAACCACGGCAGCCCCGATGACGACCGCCAGAAGACGCTGGTAATCCACAGATACTCCGGCAATCTCTGTGCTTCCCTCGATGAAGGCTGGCAGGGTATAAGTCAGGCCCTTAAAACCGCCCCATCTGAATCCTTCGAGAATCGCCAGGCCTATGGCATAAGAGGCTATGA
>RPRI01000261.1 GCA_003818505.1 Desulfobacteraceae bacterium
AAACTATGACGGCTTCGTAGAAAGTTATTCTGACCGCCGCGGCGGACGCCTCATTTCTTAAGATTCGCGCGCCTTGCATAATGAGCTTTTTTTACTTTGCCGTTTGAATCTGAACTTTTTACGGAACCATCATACTATTACTAACCGCTTTTTGACAACTCTCGTGCAACACACTCTCTTATAAGATTTGCAGGCACATCCGTACGAATGCCGGGACACATTCCGGCCATAACATACCAGTTGTCCGTATCAGCCAGAACACTTCTTATAAAAGGCCATTGCCTGCACATGCGCGGCTTAACTGAGTGAATCGTACACATTTTATCCCAGAACACGCAATATCCATTCCTGCCACGGGCAAGCACAGGTTTTCCACCGGACATTTCGCAATATTTCGATACAAAGCCTTCATGATCGGTCTTAATATACCCCGCTATGGCATCAATCTCATCCTTTGTTACAAAAGTCCCGCCATAACCTTTACAGCAATCACCGCACATTGTGCATTTGAATATATCATCCGGCTGAACCACTTTAGACCGCATGTCTGGTCTCCATGGCCCTTCTCAATGTTACCTGATCCACATACTTAAGATCACCGCCTATCGGAACACCTGATGCTATACGGGTGACCTTTACCGGATATTTTAAGATGCATTGAGCAATATAAGAAGCGGTGGCTTCTCCCTCGACATTTGTGCCTGTTGCAATTATAATTTCTTTGATGTCCCCTTCCCTTGTTCTTTCTATAAGTTCCCTGATCCTTATATTATCCGGACCGACACCATTCATGGGGGATAAAACTCCCGAAAGTACGTGGTAGAGCCCTTTAAAAGATCCTGATTTTTCTATTGCTACCATGTCTGCCGGCTGTTCAACCACGCACAGCAGGGAAATATTTCTGGACGGATCGCTGCAGACATGACAGGTCTCCGTTTCGCTCAATGCAAAACAGACGCTGCATATCCTCACCTTCTGCCTTATATCCAGTATGCAGGCAGCAAGCTGTTCGGCTTCTTGACGCGGAGAACGCAGGATGTGCATTGCAAGGCGTTCGGCGGTTTTTTCTCCGACACCGGGAAGCTTAGCGAGATTTTTTATCAGATTCAGAATAGACTGCGGATAGTGCATTTAAAGCCTCAAAAATGACGGCTTCGTATAAAGTCATTCTGCTGTGTTGCGCTTCATCTTTCGTCATTGCAGCGTACTTACATGTACGCTTCATTCCTCAAGATTCGCGCGCCTTGCATAATGAGCTTTCTACTTTGCCGTCTTAATTTATATTTTTTACGAGTTCATCAAATATGACAGTAGGACGGGAAATACCGCATCAAAATAATCACATAAGTCCGGGAATACTGATGCCTCCGGTTAATTTGCTCATCTCCTGGGAAACCATCTCCTGGGATTTGGACAGGGCATCGTTAACGGCAGCAAGAATGAGGTCCTGAAGCATTTCCACGTCGTTCGGATCAACAACCTCTTTTTCTATCCGTATCGAAACGATCTGCTGTTTACCGTTTGCCTGAACTTTTATCATGCCTCCTCCGGAAGCCGCTTCAACAGTTCTTAAAGCCAGCTCTTCCTGCAGCTTGACCATGCCGGCCTGGAGCTTCTGGGCCTGCTTCATCATATTCCCTATTCCCTTCATTAAGAATTCCTCCTATAAAATCTTTGCATCCAGCACCCTGCCCTGAAAAAGTTCTACAGCATCAGTAACAAGAGGATTATTAAGCGCATCATTTATCAGTTGGTTCGATTCGTTTTTTTTTGGGGCTTTTTTGCCTTCAGCCGTTTTCTTCTCTTCAAAAACAATCTCGATCTTTTTCCCAAAAAACTCCCGGCACACATTCTTTAATATCTCAATGTTTTTACTGTTTTTAATCCTGCTCAAATTGAAACCATTCCCGTCAACTTCTATCTCAAGCCTGTTTCCTGCTATTGTCCTGATCGAACACTTTGTCATATTAGCAGCAAGTGAGGGATGTTTTTCGGAAATAATCGCAAAAAGTCTTTCCCACGTCTTGATAAAATCATTACTTTCTTCAAGGTTATTTGCCATTTGAGGTTCTTTGGCACCGGCCTCATATCCTCCATTTTTATAAGGGTCAACAGCTTTTTCGGATATCTCGGTTTTTAAATATTCATTCGCATCGCTTCCGTAAACAGTTCCAGCTTCGGAAATTTTATTCCTGCGTTTAACAGGAATCTTCTGTCTGAGCCCGTCGATTTTTTCTATAAGAAGATCGATCGGTAATGCGGGCTTTATCTGAAACATGCTGAAAAAAACCATTTCGAGAGAGAGTTTCGGGTTTGGCGAGAACCTCACAGCCGGCTCCTCCCTGTAAAGAAGATCAAAAACCTGGTTTAAAAAGGTTGACGGAACATCCTTTACCTGTTCTTTCATCAGATCTATTTCATGAGAAGGTAAATTGACGAGCTTATTTACATTCTTGTCTATTTTTACGACAAGCAGATCCCGAAAATGCTCAAGAATATCGGAATAGAGCTCTTTAATGTTATGGCCCTTTTCATAGAGATCATCAAGAGAGTCGAGAAGCACATTGATATCCGAGCGCAGGATAGCTTCGGAAATCTTAAAAATTATCCTTCTGTCGACAATACCAAGAATATTACGTAAATTCTCATCGTTAGCCGGACCATCAGAACAGCTCAAAACAAGATCAAGAAGACTTAAGGCATCCCTCATGCTGCCCCCGGCCGCCCGTGCAATCAACAGGAGGCTCTCCTCTGAAACTGCAACATCTTCTTTTCCGCAAATAGAGGCCATTTGTCCCGTAATCAAATCAAGGCTGATCCTTTTAAAGTCATGCCTCTGGCATCTTGATAAGATGGTTACCGGAATCTTGTGAGGCTCTGTTGTTGCGAAGACGAACATAACATGAGAGGGGGGCTCCTCAAGGGTCTTTAACAGCGCATTAAACGCAGGTGTGCTGAGCATGTGGACTTCATCTATTATATAAATCTTATATTTACTGTATGCTGGTTTATATTTGACATTATCCCTGAGGTCCCTGACATTCTCAACTCCGTTATTTGATGCCCCGTCTATTTCAAGCACATCAACGGAATTCCCCGAAGTAATCTCAGTACACGATCTGCATACATTGCATGGAGCCGGAGTCGGGCCATTTATACAATTCATGGCTTTTGCCAGTATGCGGGCAACCGTAGTTTTCCCGGTACCCCTGGGGCCGGAAAAGAGGACGGCATGAGCAACCCGGCCGGCCAGTATTGCATTGGATAAAGTCCGGGTAACATGCTCCTGGCCTGTAACAGTATCAAAAGTTTGAGGACGATACTTACGGGCAAAAACGAGATAGGACATGATAATATTTTCCTGTGAAGACCATTGCTTCGAGAGCTCTGAACAACTTACCTTTTGCCATGCCGGGATATGGGCGTATTATGTTTCCGATTTATAGTTGAGATCTTTGCATAATATCTTATCGATGGCCATGTCGGAGACTTCAAACAAGAAACCATTTTTGGCGGAGAGAGAGGGATTTGAACCCTCGGTGCCGCTTTTGGCAGCACACACGATTTCCAGTCGTGCTCCTTCAGCCGCTCGGACATCTCTCCAATAACAAATCAAACCAAAACTCGCACAGCAATCCGATATAATTTACTGGCGGAGAGGGTGGGATTTGAACCCACGATCCCGTTTTTGACAGGATACCGCTTTTCGAGAGCGGGGCCTTCAGCCGCTCGGCCACCTCTCCTGAAACTCTCAGTATGTAAAATGGAGGTTCCAATATAACGTTTGGACGTCAGCTGTCAATGGTGTTCTTTACATTCTTTTTTTCATATATACAACGCAATTCTTGCGATTTCTCCAATCCCAAAAAACAATAAGTTCTTTAGGTATATAATTCATAATACAACTTTCATTAAACATCTTTTAACTTGAACTGTTACTTTCTTTCTAGTATCAGTTCCCATCATTTTTTATCGATGAATAAAATCCCGTAAAATCATATGCAGACAGATTTGAGATTTTTGAGAAATCTCAATAAAGTATATTAAGCCAGCATATTCCGAATTATACAGGTAAATAAAAAAAGAAAGGAAAAGGACATGGCGGAAGTTATCCCTTTTAAAGGGATTCTTTATAATCCTGAAAAAATAATCAGAATGGCGGATGTGGCAACACCACCGTATGATGTAATCTCTAAAGATGAGCAAATCAATTTTCATAAAAAGCATCCGCAAAACATAATCCGTCTTATACTTGGAAATGAAACTGAAAATGACGATGAAAAGAGCAATCGCTATACCCGGGCTGCAGATTTTTTTAAAAATTGGATTTCAGAAGAGATTTTAATCCGTGATAAAATTCCCGCTTTTTACATAACTTCCCTGGAATTTACGGTTGACGGGATATCAATAAAACGTTTCGGCCTTATAGCTCTTGTAAGGCTTGAGACTTTTGAAAAAGGTGTTATCCTGCCTCACGAGAAAACATATTCAAAAGTGAAATCGGAGCGGCTTCAATTGATGAAAGCGTGCCATGCTAATTTCAGCCCTGTCTTTTCTCTCTATTCGGGCAAGGTTGATGCTCTGAATCTTCTCCATAACGAAGTTTGTTCACAATCCCCGTGTTCTGATTTCACAGACGATAAAGGCCACAGACACAGACTCTGGAAAATTACAGATCCGGATATCACAACAAGCATTTCGGCTTCTTTCATAAATAAAATTCTTTATATTGCGGACGGACACCACAGATATGAAACGGCACTGAATTACAAAGAATGGGAATCAAAGAATAACAAGCAGTTTTCTTCGGACCATCCTGCCAACTTTATAATGATGTATCTTTGCAGTATGGAAGATCCGGGACTGATTATTCTCCCCGCCCATCGTTTGCTGACCTGCGCTGATGATTCGAATATTTCGGATTTTATACAAAAAACTTCGGAGTATTTTGATATAAGAAGGATTCAATCCGATAAAAATGAGCCCGAAAAAGCGCGATCTTTGTTCATTTCATCTCTCAGATCTGAAGAAGGAACAAATAAAATAGGGGTGTTGTTGAAAAACAATAATAATTTTTACATATTATCGCTTAAAGTTGGTATCATATCTGAAAAATACGGGAACGAAATTCCCGAATCATTAATGAATCTTGATGTCACAGTGCTTACAAGGCTCATACTCATGGAAATCCTCGGTATGGATCAGACAGGTTTGGATAATGAAAAACTTGTTTCCTACTCAAGCTCCGATAAAGAGACAATGGAAAATATCTCATCAGGCAGGTATGATATCGCTTTTATTCTCAATCCTACAAAGATTGAGCAGGTCAGGAAAATTGCAGGAGAAGGATTAATAATGCCGAGAAAGTCGACATATTTTTATCCCAAAGTTATAACGGGCCAGGTTTTAAATAAATTAACATAGTGTCCATCCGGAAACCAAGCTCGGACACAGTTAAGTTTCCAATTCGGAAATAGGCAATTTTGGGCAAGCTCAAGGAAATCAAGGGATGCGCTTAAGACATACGCATAGTATGTCGCACAA
>RPRI01000262.1 GCA_003818505.1 Desulfobacteraceae bacterium
AGACGATCAAACCAGGCAAGCTTGTAAACAAACTGTTCAGAACCGGGTTCTCTTCCCTGAGGGATGTATGTGTCAACAACAACAAAATTATGAAAACAGGCCGTAATGATTCTCGTACTTTCTTTTTCATCGTTATCCCCGAATCCGGATTCAACTCTTGAAGGAATTTCTCTGCTTATGATTGCCACACCGTTATAACTTTTCTGCCCTTTATAAGTGCAATAATATCCTTTTTCTACAAAAGTATCCTTCGGAAATTCTTCATCCTGTACTTTTGTTTCCTGCATGCAGAGTATGTCCGGAGATTCCTTTTCAATCCAGTCAAGTATCACAGGCATCCTCGCCCTGATACCATTGACGTTAAAACTTGCGATTTTCACGGTTTGGCCCTCTTTTATGTTTCTTTTCAAATTGATGTGTTTGCTGAAATTTATTTGATAAATTTACTGAAACATCCTGCCTTTATCAAATATAAAATTGAAGCGTGGCTCTTTCCTGCTGCAAAGGACGGCATAAATATGGAAACAGAATTGCTTATAAATATCAAGAGGGAAAATAAAGCGGCACTGTTTCTGAAGGTAATCGGAGAACAGGGTAAATAGACCTCTTCGGCAAAAAAAAGAAAGGCCACCTTTTTAAAAGGCAGCCTTTCTATTCATGTTTTCCCACTTTAATCCTTGAACCCTGCCGAAGGCCCGCCAATCAGTATGGCGGAAACCCTTGAAGCCTTTTTTATTCTTTCCTATTCACAAAGTTCAAACAGAGCGGCTGCGCCCATACCGCCGCCTATGCACATCGATTCGACTCCGTATTTTACGCCTTTCTCCTTCATATTTGAAATAAGGGTTGCGCAAAGCTTGGCGCCGGTGCATCCAAGAGGATGTCCAAGGGCTATTGCTCCGCCATGAATATTTACCTTCGCCATGTCGAGGCCTACTTCCTTGATGCAGTAAAGGGCCTGTGAGGCAAAAGCCTCGTTTAATTCAAACAGGCCTATCTCTTTTAAATCCATTCCGGCGAGCTTCATAAGCTTTGGAATAGCATATTTAGGTCCTACGCCCATTTCGTCCGGACGGCACCCTACCGTTGTATAATACTTCAGTTTTGCAATCGGCTTTAAACCCAGAGCTTTTGCCTTTTCCCCGCTCATAATAATTGTTGCAGCAGCCCCGTCCGTAGTTTGCGAGGAATTTCCTGCAGTAACAGAACCGGCTGCGGCAAAAGCGGGTCTCAGTTTGGTCAGGCCCTCCATGGTCGTATCCGGCCTGATTCCGTCGTCATTTTCCACCAGGAAAGTCTCTTTTTTATAAGTTCCGTCCTTTTGAAGAACAAATTTTGCGGCAGGCGTCGGAACTATCTCCTTATAAAGCTTTTTGCTCAATGCTTCCGAGGCCTTCATCTGTGAATTATATGCAAACTCATCCTGATCCTTTCGGGAAATATTATACCGGTTAGCCACGTTTTCCGCGGTTATTCCCATAGAGCAATATAGATCAGCCTGTTTCTTTGTATGCTCAGGGTGAGGTCTGGGAAGATTTCCTCCCATAGGAACAAATGTCATCGATTCGATTCCGCCCCCGATCACGATGTCGGACCATCCCGACATAACTCGCAAAGACGCAAGAGCAATCGCCTCGAGCCCCGATGAGCAGAAACGGTTCACAGTTGCGCCCGATACCTCATCCGGAAAACCGGCTATCTGGGCGGCAATGCGTCCTATATTAAGCCCCTGTTCAGCCTCGGGGAAAGAGCATCCAATCATGAGATCTTCAACATCCTTCTTTTCAAGATTAGGCGTCTTCTCAACAACCGCGTTTAAAATAAAAGACAGAAGATCATCGGGTCTCGTATCCTTGAAAGCCCCTTTCCCCCTTCTGCAGCCCGGGGTCCTTACTGATGTTACAATATATGCATCTCTCATTGTTGTTTCCTCCTTGAGATTAGTCAGCTTCGTAAAAAATCATTCTGCCGTGTTGCGCTTCATCTTTTGTCATTGCAGCGTACTAATATGTACGCTTCATTCCTCAAGATTAGCGCGCCTTGCATAATAAGCTTTTTACTTTGCTGACCGAATTATTACTTTTTTCGAGATCATCATTTTAAGTATCTGATCCAATATTAATTTCTGAGGGGTTTGCCCGTCGAAAGCATGTTGTCGATCCTTGCAAGAGTCTTTTCTTCCTTAAGAAAATCGACAAAAGCCGTTCTTTCCAGCTTCAAAATAACCTCTTCGTCAATTTCACTGTTTGTTCTGACGTCGCCTCCGCTGATTACATATGCTATCCTTTTTGCCAGGAATACGTCATACTCGCTGACGAATTTTGCACTCTGCATATTGAACAATTCGGCGTTAATCATACCCTGGGCAGCTTCTCCGAAGACTTTAAGTTTTCTCTTGACCGGCGGAGCATAACCTTCATCAAGCATCTTTAGAACTTCTTTCTTCGCTTCACCAATAAGGTAATCCCTGTTGAATACTATCCTGTCTTTCGGGCCCAGAAAACCGTTTGCTCTTGCCTCCGCAGCGGAAGTTGAAACCTTGGCCATTGCTATCGCCATGAACGTCGGAATAAATAATTTTGCGAGATCGATATCCGCAGCTGCTTCGGGAACCGATGATACGAATTTTTTCCAGAGGTTCATGCAGCCTCCGCCTGCGGGAAGAAGGCCTACGCCAATTTCGACCAGCCCCATGTAAAGCTCTGCATGGGCCACTATCCTGTCCGCACCGAGACATACCTCACATCCTCCGCCAAGAGCCAGGCCATAGGGAGCGGCAACAACCGGGAATGGAGAATATTTCTCTCTCTGCACCGCCATATGAAGTCGCTCTATCATTGTCTCGATCTCCGAGAATCTTTTTTCCTTTGCCGCCAGTCCAACCTGAACAAGATCTGCCCCTGCTGAAAAAGCCCCCGGCATTCCACCTGCCTGGTTCCCGAGAACAAGGCCCGCTCCGTTCTGATCGACGTAATCGAGAGACTCATGCATAAACTCTATGATTTCCGTATTCAGCGCGTTCATCTTGGTTTGGAATTCACAGCAGAACACTCCGTCGCCTATATCTATGAGAGATGCGGACTTGCAACTTTTCACAAGCTTGTTGTCCCCCTTAAGAGCAGCAAGAGATATTATGCTTTTGCTGACGACATATTCTTTGTAGCCTTTTGTATTAAAATCATAATAATAGACCTTGCCTTTTTCGGTCCTGTAAAAAGAGGCATTCCCTGCAGCAAGCATAGCTTTGACTTTTGCTGGCACCTTGAAACCTTCCTTTTCCATCCTCTCGACCGACTTCTTAACACCTATCGCATCCCATGTCTCGAAGGGACCCATTTCAAAGTTGTAGCCCCACTTCATGGAGTTATCTATATCGATAATGGTATCGGAGATTTCAGGAATCCTGTTGGCGGCATAGATAAGACCGTTTGCAACAGCCTTCCAAACGAATTTTGCGCCTTTGTCATCGCCGTAAACGACCGCCCTGATCTTGTCGGAAAGAGTTTTTGCTTTTTTGGCTTCATCCAGACAAGGGAAAGCCGGTTTTCCATATTCTTCATATTCAAGGGTGGAGGGATTGATCACCTTGCGGACCTTCTTCCATTCCGGAGTCACATCGGTTCTATAAAATCCCGCCTTTGTCTTCTTCCCCAGAAGCTTCTTTTCGATCATTTTATTTACAAATTCAGGTATAATAAAGCTGTCCCTTACTTCGTCATCAACAACCAGATCGTATGTGTTCTTTGCGACATGCCCCATAGTATCCAGCCCGACAAGATCCGAAGTCTTGAACATGGCTGTTTTCGGCCTTCCCATCGGAGGCCCGAAGAGGGCATCAACTTCAGGAATCGTAAGACCATCTTCAATCATGAGTTGCATGGCCTTTACCATTCCCTGAACACCTATTCTGTTTCCGACAAAGTTCGGGGTATCCTTGGCCCTGACAATACCTTTTCCAAGAATTCTTTCGCCGAAATCACTCATGAATTCCAAAACTTCGGGAAGTGTTTCTTCTCCTGAAATAATTTCAAGAAGCTTCATGTATCGTACAGGATTAAAGAAGTGGGTTCCGAGAAAATGCTGTTTGAACTCCTTGCTGAGCCCCTCTGACATTGATTTTAAAGGAATTCCGGAAGTATTTGATGAAACAATCGTTCCCGGTTTTCTTACCTTCTCAATTCTCTTGAAAAGATCCTGCTTGACCTTGAGATTTTCAACGACAACCTCAACAATCCAGTCACATGATGCAATCTTTTCAAAATCATCCTCAAGATTGCCGATAGAAATAAGATCAGCGTCTTTTTTCTGCATGAGAAGAGCAGGGCTTGCCATTAAAAGGGTATCATAACCGCCTTTAACAATCTTGTTTTTTGCCTTGGGATCTTTTTTCTGTTCATCAGTTAAATTGAAGGGGACAATATCCAGTAACAACGTCTTAACACCTGCGCTGGCAAGGATAGCGGCTATTCCTCCGCCCATGACACCGGAACCAATAACAGCGGCAGTTCTTATTTTTCTACTCATAATTACCTCCTGAAATGAAGTTAAAACACGCATGAATGAATACTCATTCAATTAACAGAAGCCTCATCAATATGTCAAGATAAAATTTTCTGTTTCTATATATATTATATAATATTGTATTAATTTAGATATATATATTATTATAAAATAATCAGCTTGGTTGAATAAGAACCAGAAGCGTATGGGTTATTGCGTATTATTTAAATGAATATAAATTCATTTATCGCTGCTACCTGCTGACTTCTATTTTTTATTGACAGGCAACGGCAATATCTTTACATATCGCGTCATGCAATTTAAGATAATATATTTGAAACGGAATTTTATAAAAATCATGCAATCATTTTCTATAACCAAGGCATATGCTGAAGGAGTATAATAAGTCATTCTCACACAAAGATCACGGAAAAAATAATAAAAAAACTTTATTGTTTTCAACAGGCCCTTCTTCGTGCCTTTGTGCACTTTAGTGAAAAATTGGCTTTTTAGTGGGCATCAATATTAAGCGACATAAATCGAAAGGAACCTTGTATGAGAGATAGTGAATGCCATGCAAAACCCATAGATATGGTTGTCAGCGGACTTCAGACACACATAGAAAAAGGTTTGAACCAGAAAGAAGCGCAGGACCGCTTAGAAAAGTACGGCTCCAACGAATTAACGGAACGACCCCGCCCCGGATTTTTCAAACTGCTCCTGGATCAGTTCAACAACTTCCTCGTAATCATTCTTATCGTAGCAGCAGGCATTTCACTTCTTTTGGGTGAGTATATCGATTCTATCGCCATCATGATTATTGTAATACTGAATTCAGTGGTCGGTGTTATTCAGGAATCAAAAGCCGAAAAGGCCATTGCAGCACTGAAGAAGATGGCCGCCCCAAATGCGCAGGTCATTCGTGATGGACACCAGGTCACGATTCCCGCCCGTGAGATTGTTGCGGGCGATATCATCCTCCTTGAAGCAGGCAACTATGTACCGGCCGATATGCGTCTTGTGGAAAGCGTTAATCTCAAG
>RPRI01000263.1 GCA_003818505.1 Desulfobacteraceae bacterium
ATTTTTCCGTATGCTCCGTCATATTTGGTTGCCACAGCGCCTTCGACTACGCACACGAATTTTCCCGCATATTTCTTGACTGCGTTTTCAAGGTTCTCTTCGGCCTGTTTTCCGGCAGCAGCCATGATTGTTTCATGATATTCTATCGAAAGAATCTCAAGAACAAGCTGGTCAATTCCCGGATACATTGATCTCAACAAAGATTCCGTGCACCCAGTGCATTCCGCAAACTGAAGCCATACAACCGGCGGACGCTGTGCCGGAGCTGCAAAAACCTCGGCAACTTTGGGAACAAACGACGAAGAAAGCCCCATAGTAGCGGTGAGGAATGTACAGTACTTCATGAAGTCTCGTCGTGAGACTCCTCTTTTCTCTAACCTTTCAAAAAAATCTCTTTCCTTTTCCATCGGCACCTCCTCTGATGCTGTTAAAGTAGCTAAATGTACCACCTGTAAAGTTAAGGCTGTTCACGAGAATAATTAAACGTCTCCTGATACTTAAGATTTAAAAATCGGGAAACGATTCGCTTTCTCTTAAAGCCTTCAATGAACAAATACCGCACAAATTACAGCCTGCATGGATGACTTATGAAACAAGGTGAAAAATGATTAAAAATTAAAATTATTTCTTTTATACGAGAAGCTCCGCATTTAAGCTTCCTGCCGAAATCTTTAAAAATTCCGGGAAAGATAATCGTTTATTGCTAATCAAACGATTTTATTGTTAAATATTGTTAAAAATAAGTCAATAAAATATTATAGTTCACAATCACAGAATAAAGCCGGGAAAGAAGATACAGAGATGCTGTGCATCAATATCTCATTATCTCATCTAAATTTCTTCATCATTATCTACAAACTCATCTTCAGCAATTGCTATGCTTGATTTAAGATTATTTATGGGCGCCTTTCCTCCCTCATAATTATCATCAAAGCTCTCTTCAAATATTTCCTCAACTTCCTCGGTTTCGGTTTCGGTTTCGATGTGCTCATCTACTAAAATTTCAATCGGTTCCTTTGTTAAATGTTCAGCATCATCAATATAAACTTCGACAGGTTGAGCGCTTCCGGAACTGTAGAGAGTCATCACTGCTTCAGCTATTTTACCAGCCTGTAAACCTGGAGGATAAAAATTATGAGTGCGAAGAGCCGATATCAGTTCCTCCTTACCTTTTTGGATAGCATGTTTTATTTTATTTTTTTCATATATTTCCTCACAAAGTATTGAAAACATTTCTTTATCAAGCTCAGCTAGCTCCCTGATTATAAGGTTGCTGTTTTCATCATCTTTTACAATCAAATACTTCTGTTTCATTTTTTTATCCCCTTCAAACTAAATAATCCAACAACACTATGTTTTTAGGAAATCATAAAAATCATAAAGCATGAATAATGTCAACAACTAATTAAATTTGTTTAAAATAATGTTGACCTCTTTTTTACATTGTCTCCGATATTCGATGATTAAAAAATATAATTCAAACAGACTATTATAATAGGAAGGTATTTGATTGGCCCGAATATGTCCATCAACATGCTGATGGCGGTTTAAAAACCCTCAAAATTCTTGACCTGTATATTATAAGGTGTTAGGGGAGAGAAACTTCAAAAAGGAGGGATGTCCGAGTGGTTTAAGGAGGCGGTCTTGAAAACCGTTGAGCTTAACGGCTCCGTGGGTTCGAATCCTACTCCCTCCGCCATAAACACCCGGAGAGATTGCCGAGAGGCCGAAGGCGCTCGCCTGCTAAGCGAGTGTGGGGCGAAAGTTCCACCCAGGGTTCGAATCCCTGTCTCTCCGCCAAATTGTAATTTTTTATTATTTATTCACGATATTCAAATACACTTGACAAATATCACATTTCCTAATAGAAAAAACCTTCTTTATAATACACCAATAATCTCATAAAAAGCCGTTGCTTTTTAATTTATAAAAACAATAAACCATTGAAAGGAGAAGTTAACTTTATGTCGAATTTGATACCACCACATGGCGGAAAAGGCCTGACCTGCTGTTTGCTCGAAGGAAAAGAGCTCGAAGCTGAGAAAAAGAAGGCAAAGGGTCTCAAGACAATTGATGTTTCACCCCGTGAAAACGGAGACTTGATCATGATGGGAATAGGCGGTTTCAGCCCGCTGACCGGTTTCATGACAAAGGCCGACTGGAAGGGAGTTTGTGAAAAATTCCTTCTTGCAGACGGCACATTCTGGCCCATTCCTGTTACTCTTTCAGCATCAAAAGCTGATGCCGACAGCATCAAGACAGGCGATGAGATCGCGCTACGTGATCCTGAAACAAAAGAAATTATGGCCACGATGAAGGTCACTGAGAAATACGAGATGACCGATAAAGATAAAAGATTCGAATGCGAAAAAGTTTACATGGGTGAAGGCACCAAGACAACCGAAGAATTCTGGAAAATAGCAGAAAAAGATCATCCGGGCGTCCAGATGGTTATGCAGCAAAAAGAATTCAACCTTGCAGGCCCTGTCAAAGTGTTAAGCGAGGGTGAATTCCCGGTAAAATACGCAGGTGTGTATATGAGACCTGCCGAATCGAGAAAAATTTTCGACGAAAGGGGCTGGAAAGAAATCGCAGCCCTTCAGCTCAGGAATCCCATGCACAGGTCGCATGAATATCTCTGCAAGATAGCTGTTGAAGTGTGCGACGGCGTATTCATTCATTCTCTTGTTGGAAATTTAAAACCCGGCGACATTCCCGCCGAAGTTCGTGTAAAATGCATTGACGCTCTTGTAAAAAATTATTTCGTGGAAAAGAATGTTCTGCAGGGTGGCTATCCTCTTGACATGCGGTATGCAGGCCCGAGAGAAGCTCTTCTTCACTCAACATTCCGCCAGAACTACGGATGCTCACGGATGATCATCGGCCGTGACCATGCAGGCGTCGGCGACTTCTATGGCATGTTCGAAGCACAAACGATTTTTGACAAGATTCCTCATCCGAAAGAACCGGGAAAGGCGCTTCTCTGCAAGCCGCTTATGATCGACTGGACATTCTACTGCTTCAAGTGCGACGGCATGGCATCTCACAGAACCTGCCCGCACACCAAGGCCGACCGCGTTATCTTAAGCGGAACGGCGCTCCGCAAGGGTCTTTCCGAAAACACCCCGATTCCGGATCATTTCGGCCGCGAGGAAGTACTTGTGATTCTTAAGGAATATTATGCAGGGTTGACCGAAAAGGTCGAAGTTAAACTGCATGGAGCAGCTACCGGAAAATAAATTTTTAAGTAAGTTTACGAAATTGTTATTCTGACACTCTTTTCAGTACCCCCTTAAGGGTAGAAAATCGCAGAAAAAAATTTCTAACTAAAGCATAAAAAAATGGAGATGGTTTAAAACCATCTCCATTTTTAGTTTACCGGATTGCAGTAATTTTACGAAGATTATTAACTATTGTCCTTCCGGAAACAAATTATGGTCACTGGTGAGTTTCCAATCAGGAAATCGGCAATTTTGGGCAAGCTCTAAAAAATCAAGAGATTGCGCGGAGGCATACGCAATGTATGCCGCACAAGAAATCCCGCAGATTGACGCCGAGATCGCACAAAAGGGCCATTTCCTGGTGGAAACTATTTTCTGCCGCTGTATTCAGCATATGCCATGGCAAGCGTTCTGTAAACTAGATGCGCAAGTTTAGAGAAGGGCAGAAACGCAAACAGGTTGAATACGAAAATAAGATGAATAAAGTAAAGGGCGTAGGAACCCACCGCCCAACCGGCCAGCCTTGTAATTTCAGTAAGCATGCCTGAAATACCAAGGCCAAGAACAAGACCGATCAGGTACCAGTCTTTATAGCTGTTTGTCTGGTCTTTTTTCTCCATCCTGCTTTTCATCAAAAGATAACCGCCTGCAACAAGCACAACACCGCTTACATTTGCAAGCCATTTAACGGGATTTATCTGGGAATAAGGACCGTGAATCTGAAGGCCGTAAAGCGTTACAAAGAAAATATTGGTGACAATGAACAGCCCAATAAATGAATACAACACCATGAGATGTCCTGAAGATCTTTCTTTATTCTCACCACATTCGGAAAACTTGCTGTGCTTTAATATCGTGGGAATAACTTTTATAATAGCTAGGATAAATTCCTTCTGATCAAGATCCTTTTTATCCGTCTTTCCGGTAGAAACGGCATTTTCATGGATATCGGAAATAAAATTTTTGATACCGAGGGCAAAAATCACCACAACCCATCCTGCAAGTGGTACGAAAATCATGTCAACAAGCCATGTAGAGAAGAATTTCGAATGAACAATCTCATCCCCGGCAGGGGTAAAATCAAGCAACCCTGTTGCAAGGCCCAGCACAATAAATATAATTACGGGAAGAAGAATTAATAAAGGCAGTTTTTTAGGATCATTTACCGCTTTACCCAACCCTTTTGGAACTGCATATTCGGCAATTGCAAGGGAGCGCAAAGCTCCAAGCACATCCCCGGGCTTTGCGCCTCTGGGGCATTTCGTCGAGCAATCCCCGCAATTATGGCAAAGCCAGATGTCCGCATTCTTTAAAACCCTATCCTTTAAACCCCAGGATGCCGCAATCATTTCCTTTCTCGGAAACGGTTTATTATCCGGAGAGATAGGACATACTACCGAACAGGTTGCACATTGAAAGCATTTCTTAAGCGTATCCCCGCCAAGAGCTTCAACATCCTTTATGAAGTTTACATCCGGCTCAATCAGATATTTATCCGTCATACCAATACCTCCTTAACAGTGACAATAATGATGACTTTTTACTGGGCCACTTAACAAAAGATGTCCTCGTAAAAAGTCAAAACATCAGAACCCTTTGAACGGATTAGGCCCAAGCCCTTCGATTATTTCTACAAAATCACCAACCATCTTGGGGATCTTGTCGTATTCATCTATTGCGATTTCAAATTGTGCAACCCGCTCGTTTTCAAGGGCCAGGCTCTGAAGAGCCTCTCCAATCTTTTTCATTCTTATGCTTGCAAGTTCGCTTCCTTTTACAAAATGACACTGGTAATCATCACCATGCTTGCAGCCAAGGAGAAAGACTCCATCCATGCCCTGTGAAAGGGCATCCTTTATCCATATGACGTTTACCGAACCAAGACATCTTACAGGTATAAATCTTACGATATGCGAATAATTAAGCCTGTTCATGCCGGCAATATCAAGAGCCGGGTAAGCATCGTTTTCACAAACAAGGGCAAGAATCCTTAAAGGCGGATTGTCAAAGTCATTTTCAGAAGGAACCTTAATCGTTTTGACCATCGATCCTATGCTGTCGATATTGTAATCGGCAAAACCGATAATCCGCTCAGGACACGCGCCCATGCAGGTTCCGCAGCGTCTGCATCGGGTCGGGTTTGGCTTTGGCGTGCCTTTTTCATCATCATCGAGGGCGCCGAAAGGACATTCCTCAGTACAGCGCTTGCACTGTGTGCACCGCTGGAAGAAAAAGTCGGGAAACGACATATCGCCTGATCTCGGATGAACCGAAACACCCCTGTTGGAAGATTCAATACATTGA
>RPRI01000264.1 GCA_003818505.1 Desulfobacteraceae bacterium
ACAGCCCCAAAGGATGAATAGTCACGAAGCCTTACACAGACTCCGCCTGTATGATCCATGTCGTATATATGGGGGCGTTGCTATGGTTTCATAAAAATTTCTTGCGATATGCCCAAAGCCCATTACCCTGGCAGACCTCTAAATAAGATGTTATGCAAAGCTCTCTATGCCATGACATGCCGCTCGTAAGGAGAGACCTTTGCATAACTGCCCTCAGAGGCCGGCAAAGGTATGCGCCGACAAAGTTCTGCCGGAAAACTTTACCGTGAGACCTTTGAAGAACATCAGGGGGCGTTGATAGGTTCCGGAAAAACTTCTTCTTGTCACCCGTTACTATTCACCATTCCCTTATCACTCGCCCCTATCAGTAACACCCTAATTATCGTCCCTTTCCCTTCTTCGCTTTCTGCTTCAATCCGCCCGCCATGCGCTTCAACAATGGTTTTGCAGTGATACAGACCGATTCCCATGCCCTGCTTTTTGGTTGTCTGAAAGGGGCGGAAAAGAGACTTCTCCATGAATTCTCCGGTCATTCCGCAGCCGGTGTCGGTTACAGAGATTTCCACCCACTGGCCGTTTTCTTTTGTTCCGACCGTGATGTCCCCATCTCCCCCGTTTAAGGCATCATTCGCGTTAATGATAAGATTTTCCAGAACCTTGTGGATCTGCTCCCGGTCGATGGAAAGAGGCGGCACGGCATCGAACTTCCGGACAATGGGAGCCTTGATGAATTCTTCCAGGTCGGAAACGGTGGATGCAACCAGCTCATTCAAGTCCGTCTGTTTGCAAGTCAGTTCCAGTTTCTGGCTCAGGAGGGAGAGGCGGCTGCTCATGGTGTTGATCTTGGCAACACTCTGGGAGATCGTCCGAAGAGCGTCATTGCGAAACTCCGGATTGTCCAGGTGCACCGGAAGATTCTGGGTGACCAGGGAGAGTTTCGATGCCAGGTTTTTCAGGTCGTGCATAAAAAAGGCGGACATGGACTGGAATGCTTCCAGTTCCTTCGCCTGCCGGAGGCGTTCCGACAGTCTCAGGTTCATCAAGCCCGCCGCCGCCTGATCGGCAATGGTCTTGAGAAGCTCCGATTCTTCAAAAGAAACGGGTTGATAAAATACCTTTTCGCTCAATGTCATGATCCCGATGAGATGGCCGGCGGCTTTGAGCGGCACGCAGTAGCGGATGCGGGATTCCCTCGTTTCCTCCATTTCATAAGTGCGTTTCAGGTCTTCCACCCAGTCGTCGGCACGGCCGTTCAGGTCCAGCGGCATGGTCTGATCGACCATGGCGCGAATGAGGGCGGCGCCTCCCTGGCCGTAAAAAGGCAGTTTCTCCACCTGCTTTTCCGTAAACACCGTCGATCCTCCGAAAAAGAGGCGTTCCTGTTTTTCGTCAACCAGCCAGATGCTGACGGAGAGAATCTCCAGCGTTTCCGACACCATCCGGACGATAATATTGCACAGCGCCCCGGTTTGCGTCACCGAAGCGGTCTTTTCTGTGAAATTCTCCCAGATCTTCTGATAATCGTACTGTGGGCGCTTGAAATGCCGGCTGATAAAACGCTTCCGCTGAATGCGGAAACGGTCTGAAAGGAGGAGCGTGGCAATTCCGACAATGGCGACAAAGATCAGAAATATGGAAACATGGATATTCCTGATCCATTCAAAACGGACAGAAAACCACGCCATCATCCCCACGGAGATAAAGTAGATGCCCACTATAAGGGCGGTAAAGGAATTGTAAAGAAATTGGTGGGAGAGATGGACGCTCACGTTGAGCGGCTTTCCCCGGAAAAGGGAGCGGAGTATCAGAATGTCCGCCACTAAAAGCGCGCCCAGATTTACATCGGTAAGGCCGGTGTCAATCCCTTTGAAGAGGACCGCCTGAGAGTCCGTGAAGAGATGGGCCCCAAAGATGCCTCCGATGCCGAGGAACATGAACTTAGTCTGCCAGCGCATGTGGCCCGTGGCATGTCGGAATGTCCTTTCAAGGTTCATCATGATCAGCACCGCGGAGACTACCCAGAGAAGATGCCATACATATCCGGATCTCCCGATATGGAGAAACAGGGTTGATGTGCCTGTCGGAACCGGCGCTCCGGTATAGAAGGCATCATTGAAAAGAGCGACCATGGAAACAGGCAGAATAAAAGATGAAAACAGAAC
Organism: Desulfobacteraceae bacterium; assembly: GCA_003818505.1. Taxonomy (GTDB): domain Bacteria; phylum Desulfobacterota; class Desulfobacteria; order Desulfobacterales; family RPRI01; genus RPRI01. The sequence goes on from RPRI01000264.1 coordinate 2,163, forward strand.
CCATTTCCAGCTTGATATCTGCTCTGAATAATTGGCCCTGGCGAAACTTACACTGAAGAAAAGCCAGACAGCAGGCAGGAAAGACGCTGCAATAAGCTGAAGCCTCTCCCGGAAAAGAAAATCGTCAAATGACGTCGACTGTGAAGTGAATCCGGTCAACACCGCGTCGATTGCAAAAAGGATCATGCCGGCGGCAAAAACGCGGTGCGCAAAAGAGCGCGGATCGCGATACAGCGCCATAACAGCGATGCCTGCCGTCACAATTGCCGCGATAAATGAAAGCCACACGCTGAAAGTCATTTTCAACCCCTGTTGTTACAAAAAAAACTTATTTGACAGGATTAACATGAATGAACTACCCCGAAGCAGAGTTACGAGGAATTCTTTGGATTAACATGATATTTTGTCGGACCGCTCCGGAAGAGCGGCCCGAAACACTCGCCGCAGGCAACAATCCTGTCAATACTGTCAATCCTGTTGATCCTGTCTAAAATCTTGTCCCTTGACCCTAATCCCTAAACCCTATCTTATCGCCCCTTTGTTTTTTCCGATTTTCTCAGAAAAAACAGCACAGGCGCAAGAAGCAGCAGAGCCACAATAAAAAACGGTATTCCCCCTTCCCTGTGAAGTGAACTCTGAAGAATCCTCGGATCTACGTATGTCCCAAGTAAAGTGAGGGTAACAATCCGGATTCCATTCTTAAACATCGCAATCGGAAAGATGGAAACAGCCAGTATAACCTTCTTCCAGCCGGTATTAAGAAACAGGTGCCCAGCCAGAAGGGCCGTGATTAAAAGAGCCAGGCTTGAACGTATCCCGCTGCATTGTTTTGCCACCTCAACGCTCATGCCTGTCAGGTTGAATACGAAGCCTTCCCTGAAAAAAGGGACGCCGGTTACCGTAAGCAGAATATTGGTAAATTCAGTGGATCCCACCTGCAGAAAATAAATGATGCCGCTCATAAGAAGGCTTGGGATCGGAATCATAAAACCGAGAAACAACAGGGGGAAAAGGGCCTTCCGGAAAGCACTGACCCCGTAGGCGGATATAAAAGCTCCGAGAAGCAGCGCCAGGGCGGAAAAAGTTATAAGAGATGTAAAGTCATTCTGATTGAGGCTTGCGCCCAGACTCCGCCCCGCCGCATATAATATGATACCGATGAGCATTACAGAGGCGCCGACTCCGAACGAATAAACCTTATCTGAATATATCTCTTTTCTTTTCAAATATATAAGATATATGCTCACGAATGGAATAAGGAGTATATGTGAATAATACTCTCTGTTGGCAGCAGTATCCAGAAGATCTTTAAGAGGCGTGTAGATCATTAACAATGCCGCAATTATGAACCCGCCATACAGTAAATTTCTTTTGTTGAAATAGCTCATTTGTCTCTGGTCCCTGGTTTCCGGTTTCTGGTTATTCCTCTCAATTCTTACTCCTGACTTTTTATCCCTGGTTTCCGGTTTAGCGCCCCTGTTTCTTCGCCTTCTCCTTGATCCTTTGTATATGACCCCTGCCCAGCCCCTTAACTTCACATCCGAGTTCAAAGTAGCGGCGGATATCATCGTCATTTAAAATGCCGAAACAGTCTATGACAGCCAGTGGTTTCCCGGCCATCTTCACCACATCATCGGGCGCCAGTGAAAGGTAGTCCTTATGCCTTACAGCAAGAATAACCGCATCCGATCCTTCGAGCGCGCCGGGCAGGCTTTTGCTCATGCGAAGCTCAGTCAGATTTTCCTGGTTTCTGAAAAACCTTGCCCAGGAATGCCCGGGTGCGGGGTAGGTGTCCTGTTTCTCAAGCTCCCACCAGTGTTTGACATACGGATCATGCGCCCTGATTTCCGCCCCCATTTCAGTCAGTTTTCGCACAATGATCTCCGACCCGCTGTAACGGGTATCCCCCACATCCTGCCGGTAAGAAGCCCCGAGCACGGTCACTTTTGACGCCGCTACAATTTTTCCCATATTACGCAGGGCATCGCGCGCAAGCTGAACGGCGCGCAAAGAACGGGTGTCATTTATATCAATCGCAAGCGGTGTGATTTTAAATATGTCATCTTCAAAACCCATGAGAGTTTGATAAGCCCAGACGCCCAATCCTCCGTCCTTCGGCAGGCAGTACCCTCCGATGCCCGGACCCGGAAAAAGAATGTTGGAGTGGGTCGGACGGACTTTTATGGCTTCAATTACCTTGGTCAGATCCACGCCGTTTCTCTCGGCAAACACGCTCCATTCGTCTATAAAGGCGAGGAGGGTGGCCCGGTAGGAGTTCTCCACGATCTTGCAGGTTTCGCTTTCAATCGGCTTTTCAAGGACCGTCAGGGGAAACTTTTCCACATTGAGGACATTCGTCAGAAACTTTGTAACACGCTCACGCGCCGTCTCATTAATCCCGCTGCATACCCGCCAGAAATCCCGAACGGAAGCCACATAGTTGCGGCCGGGCATGACCCGTTCAAATGAATGTGACAATAATGGTTCGGCATCCTTGAGGCCCCTTTTTTCAAAGGCTTTTTTGATTATCGGATAGGCCACGTATTCAGTTGTTCCGGGAGGCACTGTGGTTTCAATCAGAATCAGGCAGTCCGGATCGATTTTATCCCCTATAACCTTCAAACTGTCTTCAAGAGCTGCAATGTCGGCATATCCCTCGCGGCAATCCCCGAAGGTTTCCTTGTGATAATCGCACTGAACGTCCACTACAATAACATCGGCAAGAGATAGGACATCATATGTAAAAGTCGCTGCGAGGGTTTTCTTTTCATTTACGCACCTCGCGATCATCGGCGCCACCTCGGGATCCTCAGCCTCAACCGGTGAGATTCCCCGATTCATATAAGGAATCTTCCAGAATGATCTTGTTGAGGGCCGCTGCATGCCGATAACAAAATATTTGGGTTTGCCGCTTTTTTTATCTTCGGCATCGGCAACCACTCCGGCCATGACCGCGCCGACAAAGCCCACGCCCATGACTACTACAATCTCACGGCCCTTCAAACGCTGTTCTTTGACAAGTTTTTTCAGCCTGTTGTTTTCTTTTTTGTAATCGGATTCCTGCGGTAATGCGAATACCTCGCCGTCCGGTGATACTGAAGTAAATTTTTCGGGAAAACCCGATGAATTAATCACTTTTTTTCTCATTATGCCTCTTAACCTCCTTATCTTTGATGATAACAGGAAACAAGTAAAAATTTATTTCACAACTCATAATTAGTTTCCATCCGGAAATGGCCCTTTTGTGCGATCTCTGTGTCAATCTGCGTGATTTCTTGTGCGACATACTATGCGTATGTCTCCGCGCAATCCCTTGATTTCCTTGAGCTTGCCCAAAAT
>RPRI01000265.1 GCA_003818505.1 Desulfobacteraceae bacterium
AACTTCGTCTGGAAATTCGAAAAACCAGAGAATTGACCGACAAGCCGTTTGCAGTAAATATCAATCTCTTCCCGCAGCTGATACCGCCCGATAACCGGGCATTTCTCGATGTGCTTTCCGCCGAGGGGGTAAGGATAGTCGAGACATCAGGCTATCAGGCGCCGGTAAACCTGGTGGCTCTTTTCAGGGAATACGGCATGACCTGGATTCACAAATGCGTCGGGGTGCGTTACGCCAGAAAAGTGGCTTTGCTTGGTGCTGACGCCGTAACTGTTGTCGGATATGAAAATGGCGGTGCGACGGGAATATTGAACATCACCACGCTAGTGCTGGTGCCATCGACGGTTGATGCGGTTAAGATTCCGGTCATCGGCGGCGGCGGTGTTGCCGACGGGCGCGGACTCTATGCCGTTCTCTCTCTCGGCGCGGAAGCGGCCATAGTCGGATCGCGCTTCGTTCTTTCCGACGAATGCCCTGTGCATCCGAATCTGAAGCAGGCGCTTTGCCAAGCCGACGAACTCAGCACCGACCTGATCATGTTCTCGGTCGGTTTCACTCATCGCGTATGGATGAATGAGCCTGCGAGGAAGACCCTTGAAATTGAAAAAAGGGGGGGGTCGCTTGAAGAGATACTCCCCTATGTTTCCGGCGAAGCGGCAAGGAAGATGTACCAGACCGGTGATTTAAACGCCGGAACCATTTCCATATCACAGAGTATAGGCATTCCAAGGAAGATCATGCCGGTCCGGGATATTATCGCAGAGATGATAGGGCAGGCGCAGGAGATACACAATCGTATGGCCAGGATAGGAATGAGGATAGGAATGGCGTGATCCTACAGAAACAGGTGGAGCTGTTTCATTAGTTGGTCCGCTTCTTTTTGTCTCCAACTTTTATTGACAACAGTTTCTTATTATTATAAATAATAGCCGTGATTTATATAACTTGATGTAAAATTTCAATATATCATCAGATAACTGAAGGAGGAAAAATGGCATCGGATAAACACGAAACAGGCAGCAAATTGTCGAAAATGATAAAAAAAGCTATATTTGATTGTGAGCTTACAACTTCAGAACATGAAACTATATTAGCGCTGGCAAGTGAAGATGGCGTTATTACCAAAGAGGAACAGGCTTTATTGAAACAGCTTCAGGATTTGCTCGCAAATCAAACGATTAAAAGAGTGAGGGGATAGCTATTACCATCCCTGGAAAATTAGGAAATTATGTTGAAATAAATCTTCAAAACAGAAGGCAGGGTCAGCTATGATCCTGCCTTTATTATTAATACATTGAAGCTCCCCGCGGCAAGCTACGGAGAATCTTCGACCGCAGGGGATAGTGTCTGGTTCTAATTTGCCCGCTAATCCAGCTGCAAGCAGCGGGAAATGATCACTCTGTTTCGGTTCAAACGGCAGTCTTAACAGGTCAGCGTAAAATAATTCTTAAGACTCGCAGGCGGAGTGAGCGGTTCTGGTGGCCGGATGACTTCGGAAAATTCCGGGAACACTTTATCAGCCTGAAAGATACCGTTTCCGTTCGGATGCTGCCATAACAGGAGGTACAACCATGAGAAAGAATATCCCCCGTAAATCAGGGCCAGGAGACTACAGCCGGGAAATGGCTGAAAAGAGACTGGCCTTTCTTGAAGAGCTTACCGGGGTAAAAACTCATCATCTGAGACAGTATTCCTTCGATCCGGCCATGTTGCCCGGAAATATAGAACATTTTTCAGGGGTGGCCCAGATCCCCATCGGCTTTGCCGGGCCTCTTCTCATGAACGGCGAATATGCCAGTGGCGAGTTTTTCGTTCCTCTTGCCACGTCGGAAGGCACGCTGGTGGCCAGTTATAACCGGGGAATGAAGGTGATTTATGAAAGCGGCGGAGTGAAAACAGCCATTCAGGACGATGTGATGCAGCGCGCACCGGTGTTTCATTTCGAAGATGCGAGGGCAAGCCGGGATTTTGGAATCTGGATCAAGGAACATTTTCAGGAGATCAAAGCCCGGGCCGAAACCACCACCCGGTCCGGCAGGTTAAGGGATATTGAACAGTATCCTGTTGGCAAGCTGATGTTTCTCAGGTTCAATTATACTACCGGTGACGCTGCAGGCCAGAACATGGTGGGCAAAGCCACTTTTGTTGCCTGTGAATGGATTAAAAACAGATATCCGGAGATCAGACGGTACGTGCTGTCCGGCAATATCGACACGGACAAGAAACCGTCCGGAATCAATATGTTGAGAACCCGCGGCAAGCGGGTCACTGCCGAGGTCACGATTCCTGCAGCCCTGATAGAGAAAATCGCCGGAGTACCTGTGGATATCCTTGTCCAGCAGCGCCAGGTCAGCTCCCTGGGCAGTTTTCTTGCCGGCGCCAATAACAACGGCTCCCATTCGGCAAACGGGATCACGGCGCTGTTCATTGCCACAGGCCAGGATGTGGCCAATGTGTCCGAATCCTCGGCTGCTCTGGTCTACGTGGAAAAAACCGCAACCGGAGATTATTATTTTTCCATTACATTGCCATCGTTGATCGTCGGAACGTTCGGGGGTGGTACTGGTCTTGCCACCCAAAAGGAATGTCTGGAACTCCTAGGCTGCCACGGAGCGGGCAAGGTTCGGAAATTCACTGAAATCGTTGCCGGAACCGTGCTTTGCGGGGAAATTTCGCTGGCCAGCGCCGTTCTGGCCGGGGACTGGGTGTCCAGCCATGATAAATATGGCCGGAACAGATAGGAATCTGCAATCATCAAAAAGCAAAGGAGAATGTAATATTTCCGGAAATCAACGGACGTCGTTTTCAGGATTTCAAACCGGCGAAAGATGCGCGGATTGCAAATCATTCGGTCTGCAGGGTCAAAAAACTGAGCTGCTTCTTATTAATAATTCCAGCCGAAAAAACCAAAGGCAAGAATATTCATTACTGTCGGAACAGCATAGATTGTAAGCACTGTTACAATTTTATTCTTCATTGATTTTAAGCTGATCACCAGAATGGTGGCGCAGTAGAAGTGGAAGTAGCCAAAGAAAAATATCAGCCATATTCCCTGGAAAGAACGATTCCAGAACGGGTATTCCCATACCAGGTGTCCTCCCATGTTAAGAATGCATTCCACAAAGACCGCAAATACGGAATAGCCGATTGCCCAAAACCATTTTTCCGGAATGCCCAATATCTTTTCTGTCGTGCTTTCAGAAAGCGTATGATAATAGACAATGCCTCCTATCAGGAACATGAAGATAATTTCAATGTTCCAGCCGACCATGACGCGAAGAGCGGTATCGCCGGGTGTTGTCCAGAAAGCCGAGCGCTGGGTAAGATGCATGACCCACCCGTTCCATGTTTCATTGAAAAAGTCGACGCCAAAGAGAGTTATCCCTGCAAGAACCGCATTCCAGTTGCCGCTGGAACGGGCCAGCTTTATTTCTTTTACATAAATGTAGAAAACAATTAAAAGCAGCGGTATGATATACCATTTAATCATTGAAAAGTCTCTCAGGCCGTTTAATGCCTGAACAGTCGCTTCGGTCATGGGCACCTCCTGTATGATTTATATATATAGTCGGGGAGAAACCGGTAATTAAAGATCTTTCCGGCACAATCCCCGTAAAATAAGAGCCACTCCTTCTTCGTACATACGGAAAGCAGAGCTTCCCTCGGATTTGATATACGTCTTGATCAGGAACATGATGTAGATTGAAAAGAGGAGTTCCGATATGCGGTCAACATCAATCTTATAAAATATTTTCTCCCTGATTCCCTGCATAAGAATCTTCTTTATCAGCAGCATGGCGCCCTGGTTGATTTCAGAAAAACGATCTTCTTCAGGAGACAGGGAAAAGATTCCGGGGTCCATGATCAGTATGGATCGAAGATCCTTATGATGAGACAGGTACTCAAATGATTTTTCAGCCATCACAGAAAATTTTTCCACAACACCGCCCTTTTCCTCAATTGCGGAGGCAACGGAATCTCGCCATTGCCTTAAGGCGTTACTCACAGTCTGTTCATACAGATCCCGTTTATTTACCACATAAAAATAGAGATTGCTTTTGGTCATTCCGACTTCAGCGGCCACATCTTCAATTGTGGTTTTCTTGAATCCATAGCGGGCAAACTTTTTTAGGGCCGCATGAAAGATTTCCTGCTGTTTTTCTGTTTTGGTCATTGATGCCTCGAATATTTTAACTATTGAGTCATTTGTTCAATTATTCAAGGCAATGATGGTTTGTCAAGAGGAAAAAATAATATCAAGGCTGAAGGACCTGTTGAAGATATTACACAGACATACTATTCAAAAATTGCGGATGTTGCGATAAGTTTTTTTTATACGACATTTATCCTACCTACTTTTCTAAATAGTGTCCATCCGGAAACCAAGTTCGGACACAGTTAAGTTTCCAATTCGGAAATAGGCAATTTTGGGCAAGCTCAAGGAAAAAAAGGAATTGAGCTTAAGACATACGCATAGTATGTCGCACAAGAAATTCCGCGGATTGACACTTTAGATCGCTCAAAAGGGCCATTTCCGGATGGAAACTAAATAGCTGTGAGCCGTAAAGCACAAAAATAGAACAATCCGATGAGATCCGGTGCTTTGCCGAAAAAAGACGGTTTACGGGATCAGACAGGGAGGGAGAACAATACCAAGGAGAGACGGAATACTGGCATAATAATACCATATTGAATATAAAACTATTTTTTGCTATAAGAATATGAACCTGAATTCTTTCTGCGATACGTATAGCTTCCTGAAAGCAACAATCATCATAAGTAAGGAATAGTCACTGATTTCAAACGGTAAGTGCGCCACGAGGCTGCACATGAGATGAGGGAAGATCCCTCGAAGTCGGCTTGCAGGAGCTGGCTTCAAACCACCTTAAGCTGCAATGGTAAAGAGCCATTGTGGTGAGCGTTAAGGAAAAGGCATGGCAAAAGACCGTGTCAGGTGAGGATCAGGGAGGTGCGCGCAAGCGAACTACTTCTGATGTGTCGAAATGAAATGGACGATGTCAGAACCGGGGGCTTACCAAACTCCAGGATAAGTCCAAGGGTTACCTGTTTACTGCTTGGGCGGCATCCGGCATAAAGGTAGTGCGAATCTGATCCAGGCTCTTGTGTGGAACGTGGGAACCTGTCGTCCCGATGTTAAGGGAGAAATTCAAGTGGAGGAAACCACAAGAATGAGAGTACCGATGCGGGGCACAGGGGCGGAGCAGCCAGTAGTAGGGAGGAAGGTTCTGTAATGGAACTGGACCGAAGGGGCTGCGTTGTCTGGCTTTATTTTCAGGTCAACCAGAAATGGGAGGAGCCTCGTGGATAAAGCAAAGCCGTTTAGTATTTCAAAATGGGAGGTATGGGAGGCATACAAACGGGTTAGGGCGAACCAAGGAGTGGCCGGGGTAGATGGGCAATCCATTGCAGAGTTTGAAGAGGAGTTGAAAGGTAACCTTTTTAAGATCTGGAATCGGATGTCTTCAGGCAGCTAT
>RPRI01000266.1 GCA_003818505.1 Desulfobacteraceae bacterium
ACAAGAAGGTTTGGGCTGACGCCCTCAAAGGCTTGTGATTTTTAACGCTTAAGTTCTTTAAAAATCTGTTTCCCAAAAATCTCAAATCCGTTCGCATATGACTTCCAACTGGTTCATTATAATTGATGAGTTCGTTGGAAGTCTAAATATGCTCTCTTGACCTCGATAAACGGGACTCTTTTCAGTACACCCTTGAGGGGCGTAAGTAAGTTTACGTAAATATTTCGTGCTGTTAAAATGCAGGAAATATTTTCTAACTTACTTACGAGCTTTTTGGGGATTTATAAATCACTTCGCTAAATTACAAGAACGCAGGCTAACGCCCTCAATCAGCTTGTGATTATTAATGCTAAGTAATTGAGGGGTCGGGGAGTTTATCCCAAGACCTCCTCCTTAATTTTCCAGGTTGAACGTTTTTCATGATACGCTTTAAGCTGATGCATTTGGATCGTAAGTCCCATGGCAGCAAACAACCAACGGTTATTTGCCGTACCTCTCATCCAGCATCGGTCAAGGTCGAAGATCTCTTTTACCAGACCCTGCATAGGCTCAACACGATATGCTCGCTCTTTCTAAATTTGTTTGAATTTATCCTGGGCCATGATTCGCATCATGAATTGCCGCTTTTCTGATCTGTCCATTTTGCGGCGACAGCTGGTGACCAGATTCATTTGTCGTTGCCGAATTAACTCTTGGAACAGATCATAATCATCGGCTTTCGAGTCCATGGCCACGTAATCAACAAGGCCTTTACAGTGACCGGTTTCAAGCCACATTTTCTTGGCTTCGTTGCCGCTGTTTTTCATCCATATAAACGAGCCCAGGAAGGGAACTTTATGGGATGTAAGGCTGAAGCTGCCATGGCCATAGACCCATCCATCGGCATTGGATTTGCCCCAGGTAGCTTCTTTATCCAGTCCCCGCAGTTTTTTGGGTACGATGCCTTTATCCTTTTGCTTTTTATGCCAGACAGGGCCCTTGGCTTTGTTCATCATCTTATCAGCGCTTATTACCCTGTCATTGGTCAAGCTCAGGAAATAGCTGAAAGATAAACGCTGCTGGCTTTCCAGGGAAATGAAGGATTTTTTTTAAACGCTCTCTCAGCTGCCTTTCGCTGATCGGTGTTAAATCCAACCCTTTGGCAATAACTTCCCAGTATAGGACTGCCATCCTATGAATTTGCACATAGGCTTTAAGTTTCATCTTAACGGACAGAACAGCAATGAACATGATCAACCACTCCGGATATTTGAACCGAAACGCGAGCGCATTCCCCGCTGCTTGCGGCGGGGTTAGCGAGCAAATTAAAAATAGATGATATTCCATGCGGTGAAGATTCCCAGCTCGCTCTGCGGCGGGGAGCTTTATTCCGTTTTTGCGGCAATCTGTTTCTGATGAATTTGACAGCCGATTTCGTTGGGAATTAAAAGCCTTCAAAAATAAATATGGACAAATATAAAACAATAATGTTAGTAAAAAAAACTCGTTAATCGGCAACAAATTATACAGGAGGTGATCTGTTGGGTAGCGTAATTAAGAAGCGAAGGAAAAAAATGAGAAGGCATAAGCATAAAAAGCTTTTAGCCCGTACGCGACATCAGAGAAGAAAAGGTAAATAAAGCTACCTGCAGTTTCTTGTTTGGATGTAAAAAAAGCACCAGCGATTTTTGTGCCGGTGCTTTTTTATTTCATTAAAGATTATTATATTGCAACTATTCAGGAGCCAGAAGCCAGAATAAAAAGGAAACCTGATTTGGTTATGGTGGTATTTTGTCAGTGCTCAACTTTAAAAAGTTAGTAATTTGCGGGAGACTACATTGCTTCTATTCTGTATTCTTGCTTCTGAATCATGACTCCTGAGCAGTTACATTTTATTTTGAATATCCTTTAAGATATTTGAACAACTCGGAATCTGTTGACAGAACAAGAGAACTGTCTTTAGCGAGTGATTCATTGTAGAGTTCAAGTGTTTTCGTGAATGAATAGAAAGACGGGTCTGCTCCGAATGCCTGCGCATATATTTTTGTGGCTTCCGCATCTGCTTTCCCTTTTATTTCCTGAGCCTTTCTATATGCCTCTGAGGTTATGCGTTTCAAATCACGTTCTTTTTCTCCTGTTATCTTTTGAGCTTCACCATGTCCTTCTGAGCGGAATTTTTCCGCTATCTGTTTTCGCTCGGCAATCATCCGGCCATATACCGATTCTCTGACCTCCTTTACATAATTGATACGCTTGATTTTGACATCAACAAGTTCGATACCGAATTGCGCCAGTTTGGGCTGCGCCTGTTCTAAAATGCTTTTCATGATAACTTCCCGTCCGGCCGAGATAGTTAAGGAAGCTTGATATTCTTTTTTAATATTTTCCATTCCGATTTCAAACGTATCAAGCTCTCTGTTGCTCCTTCTGACTGTTTCTATAAGCTTGTAAGACGTAATGAAGTTTCTGACGGCAGGATCTATTATGTCATCAAGCCGCCCGAGAGCGCTTACCGTGTTGTTGACTGTCTGAAAAAATTTTACCGGATCCGTTATTCTCCATCTGGCAAAAGTATCAACCCAAATGTATGTTTTATCAAGAGTGGGTATCTGGCCCGGATTGCCATCCCACTGCATAAGGTTTTTTGGAAAATAATTGGCTTCCTGTACAAGTGGTATTTTAAAGTAAAGTCCTGGCTCTCTTTTAGGTGATCCGATAACTTTCCCGAATTGTGTGATCACAACCTGTTCGGTCTCATCGACTATAAAAGCGGAACCGACAGTGAGAATAATAGCAATAATGCATCCGATTAAAATAAAGCTTTTATTTTTCATTAGTTACAGCACCTGTATGTTTTTCAAGATTTAGAAAAGGCAAAAGATTTTTCTGGTTGGCATCTATTATGTATTTGTTCCCAAGCTTAGGTAAAAGCTCTTTAAGCATTTCAAGATACATTCTTCTTTTGGTAACGTCCTTTGCCTTGATATATTCATTATAAACAGCGATAAATCTTGAAGCATCGCCCCTTGCGCGGTTTACCCTGTCTAAAGCGTATCCCTCTGCTGCCCTGATAGTTCTTTCAGCTTCTCCTTTTGCTTCGGGTATTGATTTGTTATATGCCTCCCTGGCCTGATAAACTAATTTTTCTTTTTCCTGAACGGCCTGGTTTACTTCATTAAAAGACGGTTGGACAGGTTCGGGCACGTTCGTTTTTTCCATTTCTATTGTTACAATGCTTATTCCTGCCTCAGATTTATCCAGTTCCACCTGGAGAACACGTTTAGCTTCGTCTGCAATTTCTCCGCGTTTACTTATGACTTCATTGATACTCCTGTCTCCAATAACAAGCCTCATTGCCGCTTCGGACATATCGGAGAGCAAAGCATTAACATCCCTGATTTTAAATAAATAATTATACGGATCGTTGACTCTGTAATGCACGATCCACGGAACAAGTGCAACATTGAGGTCTCCCGTGAGCATGAGCGATACGCTTTCGCTGCTGTCTTCAGTTGAAAAACGCGGTTTTTCTCCTGATCTCATTGAGCTGAAACCGAATTCCTGCTTGTATACCCGCCGTACTTTTACCTTTGTGACTTTTTCTATGCCTGCCGGCATTTTGAAATTCAGACCAGGCTGGCCTGTTCGGACATATTGTCCAAACCTTTGAACTACGCCAACCTCGTCTACTCCGACAGTATAAATCATTGATACGGCAACAAACAAAGCAAAGAAAATGAGTATTGTCAGCGGAAGTCCCGGAAGTTTATACTTCGAAAATTTATTAATAAAATTTTCGAATTGAGGCGGAACCCCTCTTCTGCCCTGCTGTTGTTCCTTAAGTTTTTCCCAATCCCAACTCATTGTTATTAATCCTTAATAATTACAGATTATTCAGATATCTTTTTAAGGTCCATACCTGACAGTGATTAACGGCATCCTGATAAAGAATTAAGTTACGGCAAGAGATAATCTTTCCTGTTGATAAGCAAATGCTCAAAATGTTAAAAACAAATTTGTAAAATATACTAATTTTATATCTTTATGTAATTTACGCATCCGTTCAAGTCAAGCAAAAATAAGAAACAGTGTTATTTCCTGAGATATTTGAACCAAACAACAGTGAGCGCTTTCCCCGTTGCTTGCGACGGGGAGCTTCAATATTTCTGCCGCATCGGGAGAAAGTTATAAAGAAGCCAGGTCTTTAACGGGTGCCATAAAAAGGTCTTTGCAGGGAACATAAGATCATTTCCATGAACTCTACATTATACAGCTAAGGAGTTATTGTGGATGGAGCAAAAAAAAAGGCAGATGACTTTAAGCATATCGGGAATATACTCTGCGATGTTTTAAATACGTTTCGTAATGATCCGGATTTGGAACTGGCCGGCCTTTTTAGCCTTTGGGACGATGTTGTGGGAGAGGCTGTAGCAAAAAACGCCAGGCCGGCTGGGTTCAAAGGTAAAATCCTTCTGGTGAATGTCGTCAGTTCCGTCTGGATACAGGAGCTTCAATTTTATAGAAAGGATATGATAGGGAAGCTTAACGAAGCGCTCGGGAAAGAACTCGTTTGTGATATTAAATTCAAGATAGGGCCTGTTTGAGTATGGAATCACTGACGTCCGACACTTTTTTCAACGGGAAGATTCTAATAAAGCAAAACAGGAACGGGTACCGTTTTTCAATCGACTCAATTTTGCTTGCCTCTCATGTTGATACGCATCCTGGTGACAGGGTTATTGATATGGGAACGGGATGCGGCATTATTGCTCTTATTCTCGCGTACAGAAATCCTGAAATTAAAGTGTATGGAATCGAGGTCCAGAAAAGTTTATCGGTTCTTGCTTCCCTTAATGTTAAAAATAATAATATGGAAGACCGGATTGAAATTATCTGCGCGGATATCAAAGATTCGAAAAAAGGCGCTATTTCAGGGGCTGCCGATATTGTAGTATGTAACCCTCCGTACAGGAGGGCAAAATCAGGAAGGGTCAATCAGGACAATCAGCGGGCGTTTGCAAGGCACGAAATAAAGATTACTCTTCCAGATGTTTTTGAATCAGCTGGAGCCTTGATGCGGGTTTCAGGAAAGTTTATTATGATTTATCCTTCCGAACGTACAGCTGATATAATTATGCATATGCGATTATCCGGAATTGAACCAAAGTATTTTAGGTTCATTTATTCAAAAAAGAATGCGGAATCAAAACTTGTAATTGTTAAAGGTGTAAAGGGAGGACGTCCCGGTGCAACGGTAGATACACCTCTTATAATCTATAATGATGACGGCACTTACTCAAATGAGGTTGGCAGGATGTTTATTTCATAACCCTATGTTAGTTTCCATCCGGAAATGGCCCTTTTGAGCGATCTCTATGTCAATCTGCGGGATTTCTTGTGCGACATACTATGCGTATGTCTTAAGCGCATCCCTTGATTTCCTTGAGCTTGCCCAAAATTGCCTATTTCCGAATTGGAAACTTAACTGTGTCCGAGCTTGGTTTCCGG
>RPRI01000267.1 GCA_003818505.1 Desulfobacteraceae bacterium
CCTTTGTCAGGGAACTTAATGCTTCAGGTTACCCTTTACACCTCCCTCCAGCTACATGGGCGATACTACCGAACTCCCATGGTCGGACTTTAACCGACAAGTCATACGTTTTACACGGCATACTTTACGAGTCCTTAAAAATGCAAATCATAAGTATAAATGAATACCGTTTGTAATGGTAAAGAAATGATTTTTATTAATAAACGGCTTTACGGTTCAAGTCGGCACTGGCTCCCGCTTTCGGGGCGGTTTTGTGCGGAATAGTGGACGTTCATCAATATATAAATTGACAGCGGAATTGAAGGACAAACAGGATTTTATGTTCAGCACAAAGATCTGAAAGCCTGTATGTCCGGAGGAAGTGCCCTTGGGGTGCCGGCAGAAGTCGCATTCGGCTCCGATAACGATATCGTCGAGAAAAGAGAAGACGATGATGCAGACTTTCATTTTTCTGGCGTGCAAATCGATACCGCAATAGTTCTTGTGTTGCTGATTATAGAATCTCATGGTGTGGCCTTCTTTGATGAAGGATTTATGGGATCTGGACAAATTCCTTATTGTCACTTCATCTGAGGGAAGGCTTTTACTAATATCAAGCAGGTCCATGGCGACGCGTTTACGGCGGCGCGCGACCCGTGCGTTCCGGATTATGATTCCTCTGCCGATTCTTTTTTTGCTGGGCTTTTAAAATATCTTCGAACATTGAATCACGTTCGAATTTATAATTAGCTTCAAAAATATACTTGACTTCAACAAACTCCTTTCTGTATATGTAATATTACAATCTGATTTGAATTGATGATCTCGTGAATAAATCCGGATTTCCCATTAATAGTCATTCCTGCGGAAGCGGGGCACGAAGGGAAGCACTTGCGCTATCCGGTTTGTTTAAATATTTCTGGACTCCCGTTTTCACTGGAGTGACGGGATGTTGGACTTATTAAGAAGCCATCAGATGTCAACTCTGTCGGTGTCCTGATTCAGTACCAGTATAAATATGGAGGAACAATGGATTTTGATTTTACAAAAGAGCAGCTTATGTTCAAGCAGGAACTAATCCGGTTTGCAAAAAAAGAGATCGTTCCGCGAGTTCAGGAACATGACTTAAAAGGTGAATTTGACTTCGAATCATTCAAAAAACTCGGGGAATTCGGAATTCTCGGTCTTCATTTTCCGGAGGAACTGGGCGGGGGCGGAGCTGATGTAGTTACAACCGTCCTTGCAGGAGAAGCGCTTGGTGAGGCAGGAGTTGACGGCGGACTTACTCTTGCATATGGCGCACATACGTTCCTTTGTGCGGATACGATATTCCGCCACGGCACAGAAGCCCAGAAACAGAAATTTATCCCGAAGCTTGCGTCCGGTAAATCGATAGGCTGCATGGGTTTGACTGAACCCAACGCTGGCTCGGATGTTGCATCCATGACAACCACGGCAGAAAAAAAAGGAGACAGGTATCTTTTAAACGGAAACAAGATGTTTATCACAAACGGTCCCATAGCGGATGTTGCGGTTGTATATGCCAAAACCCAGCCGGAACTTCAGCACGCCGGCATTTCCGCTTTTATTGTCGAGAAGGGAACAAAAGGATTTTCAGCCGGCCCTCCATTGATAAAAATGGGGGTACGAACATCCCACACATCCGAACTTATTTTCCAGAATTGTGAAATCCCCGCTGAAAACCTTCTCGGAAAGGAAGGAGACGGTTTTCTCATGGCGATGCAGACGGTCGAGTGGGACCGCAGCGCACTTCTCGCTCCATTTGTAGGCTCCGCAACATACCTTCTTAAAAAATGCGCCCAGTATGCCAAGGGCCGCGTGCAGTTCGGGAGGCCTATCGGCCAGTTCCAGGCTATAAAGCATAAACTTGCGGACATCAGGATATTCGGAGAAGCTGCCCGCTCGCTTGTTTACAGGATCGCCTGGTGCAAGGACCAGGGACGCCCGCTGAATCATCTTGAAGCGGCAATTGCCAAGCTTTATGTCGGAGACTGGAGCATGTCCCCGACATTCGACGCCGTGCTTATTCATGGCGGTTACGGCTATTGCCACGAATACGATGTCGAAAGAATTTTCCGCGACAGCAGGCTTGCTCCCATAGGAGGCGGAACTTCAGATATCCAGAAAATGATCATATCCAAATTGATGTAAACAGGAGCAAATATGAATTTCGACTTTACGCAGCAGGAGCAGAAGTTATTCAAAGATATAAATGATGCAATGCTTGAAATGGCCGGAGAGAGAACACTGGAAGAAAAAGATCCCGGCAATGCGGGAAAAACGGTCCGCGAAGCCCTGATCCGACTTGAAAAAACCTCGTATTTAAAACTTGGGACCGTTCAGGACAAGGATATTCCCGGTTTATGCGCCATGATGGGAGCGATGGAAATCGTATCATCCTTTTCCCAGTCCCTTTATCTTTCAGTTGAAATGAGCACGAGGCTTTTCGGGAGGATCATAAGCACGTTCGGAAATAAAGAGCAGAAGAATAAATGGCTGTCGCCCGTTCTTGGCGGCAAAAAACTCGGAGCTGTCGCCCTTTCGGAAAAAAGCATGAACATCGATAATGACCCGATGGCAACAACCGGTGTCAGAGAAAATGCAGTTATCAAAATATCCGGAACTAAGAATTATGTTATAAACGGGCTCACAGCCGATTTTACGGCTGTTGCCGGAACCATTGAAAGCAAGCCCGCTATTTTTATCGTCGAAAAAGAAGCCACAGGGCTTATTCCCGGCAAACCACTTGTAACAATGGGTTACGACGGCCTTTCTGTCTCGGGACTTACACTTGATGAATGCCGGATAAAAGAATGTGATGTAATAGGTCCATTTGAAGATAATTCAGCGTTCAATACCCTGAAGATGTGGGAAAACCAGATCCTTGTCGGGGGAAGCCTCGGAATGATGAAAGCCTCATTCGAATCCGCAAAGACATATGCAAAAACTCACAGGACCGGTGGAAAACCGATAATCGCCTATCAGGAGGTTGCTTTCAAGCTGGCTGAAATGCTGACCCTTCTGCAGACCTCTCAGCTTTTTGCTTACAGGGTAGCCTGGGCTGCGGAGGCTAAGAACCGGGAATCAGAAGTTTTAACCTGCTGCGCCAAGGTCTTCTGTACCGAAGCGGCGGAAAGAGTCTCCGGCAGCGCCCTCCAGATCCTTTCAGGAGAAGGATATCTTTCAGGCAATGCCGCCGAAAGAGCATACAGATGCGCCAAATACGGGCAGATAGCCGGAACATCCACCGAAATCGCAAGAGTAAAAATCGGAAACGCGGCACTTGGAGCTTAAGGAGCCGTTCATGACATTCCGGGATTACATTTGTTTTTGAACAACAGATTAAAGACACATACTGTTCAAGAGGACAAAATGAAAAAAACAAAAACGTCTGCTGTATCAGTCGATAATGCCTTGTCAAAAACCGCATTGAGAAGACAGCGTGAACGGGAACAGAGGTACGAAAGCATTCTAAAGTCTGCCGAAATTCTGTTTGCCCGTGAAGGGTACCTTCAGGCAAGCATGGAAAAGATTGCCGATTCAGCGGAAGTATCGGTTGGAACTCTATATTTTTATTTTAAAAACAAGGAAGACCTTCTTGTCCGTCTTCTGGATAAAATCAGTTTCGAGTTAAGAGAACTTCTGGGATCCGAGTTCAGGAAGGCTGATTTTTCACTTGACGGGATAAAAAGGGCCGGGCAGGTATTTTTCGAGGAATTCTGCATTAAGCATCCTGAGAAGCTGACCATCGTCTTCAAGGAATCGATGGGAAGGAGCGCCATGGTTGAAGAATACCGGAAGCAGATTTTCGACAGGCTGATATCGGATGTTCAGGAGGCTCTAATACGCCTGAGCGAAAACCGCGGATTAAAATACCAGAGCAGCCTTTCAGCTGAACTTATGGCGGTAAGCATCCTCGGTATGTACGAAAGAATCGCCTACCACTTCCTGATATGGCAGGACCGCTCGAAAGAATTGAAAATGATAAGCAAAGATACTGTCGGCTTCATACTGGGCGGGATTAACAACCTCTGCAGACAGTGACGATGGGCCGGTAAAAAGTCGTTTTAACTTTTTACAAAGGTATTAATGAGGTTATGCATTTAAAAGGCGCTCTGCATGTTCATACAACCTGTTCTGACGGAAGCTTGTCTATTAAGGAGACTGTGGATGTTTATGAAAATCTCGGATTTGATTTCATAGCTCTGACCGATCATGATTATCTTTTGAGACCGGACTGCTATGATGCTGTATATGATCTTACGACAAGGCTTATAATTTTTAAAGGGGTTGAGTTGACGGTTTTTGAAAAAGGCTATGTTCATGTAAACCGGATTGACGGGGAGAGGGAAATTCTTCATATATTCAACCATCCGGCGGATCTGGATTTGCCGGTCCAAAAGGTAATTGAGAGGATAGCTTCGGTGGCAAAGCGTTTCCCTATAGACGCTGTTGAAATAACGTCAAAAGGTTTCAGGACTCCCGAATTCGACACTTACGAAATTGCCTATAAAAAAATCGCTACCGACGATTCGCATTCAAGGTCCGGATGCGGAAGAGCATGGATAGAGATGGATTGCATGAGGGATAAGGATTCAATCATAAAGGCAATAAAGAAAGGAAGATTCTGGAATTGTTACGCAGGTTAACCGGTATTGAAATAAATAGATAATAAGGGTTCAAGGAGTCAAGGGTTCGAGGGTTCTGGTGAAAATCATTTCGGCACGATTTAATTTTTCCTTGAACCATTTACTATTATTCAAAAGGAGACCTTTGAAGAACATCCAATTTTGCTCAAGTTCAAGGAAGGCGAGAATTTAAACCAAAGGAATACGTTGAAGTATTTCAAGGATTGAAATTTGAGCCTGACGCAGACACGATAGTGAAGCTTTAGCGCTAATCGGGCAAAAGGGGGTGTTATGCAAAGGTCGAAAAGGAGCATTTATGGGAAGACGGGTAGCAATATGCGCTGTAGCGCAAACCACATATGAGAGGGATAAATGGCACCAGCGTTTTCAGGGGATGGCCCTTGAGGTTCTTGAATCGCTTCTCAACAGGACAGGCCTCGACTTTTCTGAAAAAAACGGGATAAGCATGGCAATTAACGTTTCGGACGATATTTTCGATGCGCGAACCATTTCCGACAATGCCATGACCGATGTTCTTGGGGCGCATTTCAGATGTGAAGAGAAAGTTGCGCAGGAAGGCGCCCAGGCGGTTTATTACGGCCTCGCCGCAATAATGTCGGGGCATACCGATATTGTTCTGATAATAGGCCACTGCAAGGAATCACAGGCAAAAAGCCGTAACATGGTAA
>RPRI01000268.1 GCA_003818505.1 Desulfobacteraceae bacterium
AACAGAGAATGCTTTTGTTTAGGCGAGAGCCTTAGCTTTCTGTTTTTGCTTTTCCGGATTGGCTTATTGAAACAAAAGACAAAAGCCTCCAAGGGAAACAATAATCCCATGGAGGCTAAATATTGGTACCTTCTTATAAATCATTCTAAAAATGAACTCCAGGAGGTAAAGGGTGAGGTTGATGGGTTTGTTGAGATAAGCAGAGAAACGATAGTTAATTAATGGCATTACGTGAATGTAAAGTCAATGAGATAATAGCCCCCGTTTTCAGTCCGAATTGAAGATATTCATTTGAAGTCCGGCCTTTTCATCGAAGTTGGCTGGTTGTGTAGTACAGGAAGAACTCAATTTGAAAATGGATCAGTTCTCGGGGGTAAGGTCAGTTTGGCATGGTGTATTATACAGCACAGTTTATCTGATTTGTAACAAGTCCCTTCTGATCATTAATTGACAATGGAATCGCAATAAAGGATAATCATCATAACAAACAACTTATTAATGAGGTTCATAAATGGCTACAAAGCAGATTCTTGTAGATGTACCAGAAAAGATTCTATTGGCGGAAAAGACCGACGAAGTGGCATTCGGCAGAGAATTACGTATACTGGCGGCAGTGAAGCTTTACGAACTTGGCAGATTGTCTTCCGGTCGCGCTGCCGAACTGGCAGATATGCCACGAGTGGAATTTCTCCTGACTCTTGGACGCTATAAGGTTTTCCCTTTTGCCTCCGAATTGGAAGAACTCGAAAGCAGCCATGCTTAAAGCCAAATCGAATGGACTTATAGAAAAGATAGAACCACTGATCAATCGTTTGGAAAATGCAGGTATGTGGATGTCTGAAGAAATTCATCGGAGATTGCTGATCCTTGCAGGTGAAAAATAATACCCGCCGAACAGAATGGCGATTAATTCGTAAAAAACAGTTATTGCCCTATCCTTTTCTTTAATCAAGCGGATGACAAAATCCAAGACACCGCAGGAAAAAGAGCTGCTGAAGCGGCAAATCGATTCAACTGACAAACAGATCGATCAGCTTGTGTATAAACTTTATGATTTGACTGAAGAAGAAATCAAAATAGTGGAATCGCAGACTTAAAACCGCTTTCGTCATTTATGCGAAAGTCAGCTGTGGTGGATTTTTTTAACTTGTTCCGGACTCTCGTTTTCACAGGAGTGACTGGAATTCAGGGTTGTTACTCAAGAATCGGCACGTATTTACAGCAAATAAACTGATTCCGATATTCGAACCATGCGCAATGCTCAGGCGCAATTCTGTATGCAAGACTCTTTAACAGGAATAATTTGCTTTTCAACATCCGCCCAGATTTTACGTTTCATCATTCTCAGATCGTATTCGGTTTGCAGATTCAGCCAGAACTGAGCTTCAATTCCAAAATAACGTTGCAGTCTTAAAGCTGTGTCGGCAGTAATAGCCCTTTTCCCATTAACGATTTCACTTATCCTGTTCGGAGGGACTGAAAGATCTCTGGAAAGCTTATTAATGCTTATGCCCAATGGTCCCAAAAAATCTTCCCGGAGAATTTCGCCCGGAGTTATTGGATCAAGAATATTTTTAATCATAGCATACCTCAATGATAATCTTTAATTTCAACATTATGGGCATTGCCATCCTTCCATTCGAAACATATGCGCCACTGCTTGTTGATACTGACCGCGTATTGCCCTTTTCGATTTCCAGAAAGGGAGTGAAATCTGTTTCCCGGATTGAGCATCAACGCCTCTATACTGGGAGCGGCATGTAAAACCATAAGTCGTTTTCTTGCCTGCCTTTCAAAAGCCTGAAACCGGCGTACTGGTTGATCATTGAACAGCTTTTCTGTATCCCGGCAGGCAAATGATTTAATCATATATCTGTATCTATTACGCAAGGCGTAATATGTCAATTTAAAAATAAAAAACCCATCTGTGGTAAAGTCTGAAGAACTGTGGTATGAAAGGAATATGATAAAGAACGCATCCATATTGAGAAAATTCGAAGATGATCTCTTCAGAAGCGAAACGATGAGATCAGCAGAGCAATCTCTTCAGCTTTTTACAGGGATGTGGAATGAAGGAGTTGCCCTCGGCGTTCTGCCTCCCTCAGACCCATGGGAAGGCATTGATGTGGATATCCGGATAGCGGGGATACTGAACTCATGTTTGACAAAATCCTTGCCCGATTAGGCGAAACGCTGAACGAAAGCAACCTGCCCTACATGATCATCGGCGGACAGGCTGTTCTTCTTTATGGAGAACCACGCCTGACCAGGGATATCGACATTACTCTCGGAGTCGGCATTGACCATCTCGATGCGCTTCTTCAGATAATTAAAAAGATCCCCCTCAGAGCTCTTCCTGAAGACGTCGCAGCATTTGTGCAAAAAACCATGGTTCTGCCCGCTATAGACGAATCGACGGGAATCAGGGTGGACTTCATCTTTTCATTTACACCCTACGAATCGCAAGCCATTAACAGGGCAAACCATATAATGATCCTTGGTCAGGATGTCTTTTTCGCGAGAGTAGAAGACCTGATCATCCACAAAATTTTTTCCGGCCGTCCCAGAGATATGGAAGATGTGCGGATCGTGCTGCTGAAAAACCATGATATTGATACCCGGTACATCGAGACCTGGCTGATGGAATTTGATGCCGCGGCTGATGAAAAGGTCTTCTTATCAGCATTTAGAGCCTTTTTTAAGTAACATGGGTGGAAAATTCTCCTCCTGACTTTCAAGAAAAATAAAAAATCACCATTTGACGTGCCGCGAATGCAAGCCAAAGCAACTACAAAAGACATTATCGCAGCGGTTAGAGAATCCATGGAACACCAAAAAGGTTTGTATCAATGACCAACTTCAATAAGCCCTTACGAAATGATCCCAAGACTCTTTTACGAAACAGCCTGATTATTCTTGGGATTATTGTTATCCTTTCCGTCCTGAATTATTCATACGTTAAAAAATCAACCTTACGTTTCGGTAAACAAGTAATTGGATTGACGGCTCCCGGATTACTTGTGCGCAACCATGTTATAGATGAAGCAGGCATATTGCCCCGGCCTGATGTTTTAAAATTTGAGGAATACCTTGAGTGGATATATAAGGAATCGGACATAGACATCCGGTTTGTATTCGTCCCGAAAATTGCGGGCGCCACTATCGAAGAGTATGCGATTGACCGGGTTGAGGATCTGGGTATCGGGGGGAAAACAAGGGAGGAAAGAGGGGTATTACTGCTTTATGATCTTGAAAAAAAGAGATTACGTATAGAAGTCGGTTATGGATTGGAAGAATACTTTACCGATTACTTCGTATCGTATCTGATGCGGGAGCATACGGAGACTTTTTTTGAATCTGGAAAACTGTCCCTTGGTTTGAGACTCCTGATACGGATGCTGCACCATAATATCAGAGAGGCGACACTTGGGAACCAGTTTGACCCGCGGGTTGTTGATGTCATCCGAAGCCGAAAGCACTTATCGGGTGGTGCAGGAGTTACAGGCGCCATGCCGGCAAAAGCAGGGAATAAAGAGGCCGGAGAATCAACTCCTGTGGAAGAATATAATGAGGATTATTCGCCACAGAAGACCCCTCAGGAGGTTTATGAGAAATACATGCAATGGCTCGTTTCTGGCGTTTATAATCCAAAGATCGGGATATTTACTGTTGATTCACAAAGATACATGGCGTCATTTCCGGTAACCAGCGCCTATTTCCACTATATACTCATGCAGGAGTACGGCAGGGAATATGAGATAGAAATCAGAGACAATGTTGCCTTGCTCTATTTTACAAATGATCCCCTTGTTTCTCCTCATTTTTTCATAAAATCCGATATGGGATGGCAGATGGATATACAAAGCGAGGTAAGAAATACAAAGAATCGTGTAGGCGGGATATATGTATGGGATTACAGGGGGAAAGACGATATATACACCAGAGCCTTTCAAGATAAATTAATAAACATCAAAAACTACATTCGTATAAAAGGCGGAGATAATCGTCCGCTCCCGACAAGAAGCAGCGGATAAGGGATAAAAAAAACATGCCCGGCATCGTTTGCTCCAGGTAACAATTTCCGCAAATTTGCACTCCGGGTTCGATAAATAATTTGAACCGAAATGCGAGCGCATTCCCCGCTGCTTGCGGCGGGGTTAGCGAGCAAATTAAAAACAGATAATATTCCATGCGGTGAAGATTCCCCGCTCGCTTTGCGGAGGGGAGCTTTAATTAAATCCAAGCATCGATTATAAACTGAAAATCAACGCCGTATCCTGAACAGAATCAGACAGCAGCGTGTCAAATCACAACTTAAAGTGTGATTCCATGTGACCTATATCTCAGGCATTTTTTAGATCTTTCATATAACCTGGCAGGCATGAAAGGAGACTATAAATGCGAAAAGGCTATTCTTTGTTCAGTGCGGTATTGGCTAATCTTACGTTTTTAGCTACGGATGTATTAGCCTGCTCCACGTGCATCACGGCTCTCGCCGATTACTATCTGCCTCCGATTTATCTCTGGGTCTTGATAGCTACGACATGGTTTATATTCAATGCCGAAGTAAGCTCAACTACAGGGATAACTCTTAACTTATACCCGAAGAAGAATGTATTGGGTCTTTCCATAACCTTTGCGATCATCCTTTTCATATTTGCAGGCGCTTTTTCAGGATTAGGGGTGATGCTTCTTATGTTTGTGCCTGCGGTCGCAGCCTTCGTGCAATCCTTCAATCCGCAATTGCGCGGTGATTTTCCCGGCGGCACCCGGGCGATATACTGGATTGGGGTAATACATTTGGTTGGGGTTGTGTGCGCTGTGGTTATAATGGTGCATACCCATTTAACACGGACACCTGAAAATTTCATCGTCAAATGGAGTGGTACTTCGATAGCCAATATAAAATTGAATGAACTGCAAGCACAGGGGCCGCAAGCTTTGGATGCATTACAATATATAAAGAAGAACGGAGGAGAGTATCTTGCTGCCAAGGCCGATGAAAGCATTAAGCAAATTGAGGATTCAAAAAATGCTAATAGAAAGGTTGCTCCGGTTGCAGATCGAAATGAAAAGGTTGAGGGGCATACTGCCACCGTGCCGACGCCGGCAATTGACAAGCTGTCCTGGTCGAAACCGAAAAACACCAATTCCATCGGTATGGGATTCGTTTATATCAAGCCAGGAACATTCATGATGGGTTCGCCTGATGGTGGGCCTGCAAATAGCAGACATGAATTACAGTATCAGGTAACTCTGACCAAAGGCTTTTATATGCAGACAACAGAAGTGACGCA
>RPRI01000269.1 GCA_003818505.1 Desulfobacteraceae bacterium
AGGCTCAAATTTAGGCACGAAGTGAAGCTTTCGCGCTATCCTCGAAATACTCCATGTATTCCTGTGGTTGAAATTATCGCCTTCCTTGTACTTGGCCAAAATTGGATGTTCTTCAAAGGTCTCACTATGTCCATGTTAAAATGCTGAAATTATAGATTCCCATGAGAGCTATGAACCGATGCGCGAGCGCATTCCCCGACCGCTCTGCGGCGGGGAGCTTCAATAATATAAATTTTACAGTGGTTGACGTGGGTATGCAAAGCTCTCGTTACTCTGACCCCAATTAAGGAGTTACGCATGTTTACCAATAAAACCTTACTCATTACCGGCGGTACCGGTACATTTGGGAATGCCGTTTTAAAACGCTTCCTGGAAACAGACATCAAAGAGATCCGTATTTTTTCCCGTGATGAGAAGAAGCAGGATGAGATGCGCAATCTCCTGCGGAATCCCAAGGTAAAGTTTTACCTGGGAAATGTGCGGGATTATGACAGCATTCTGGCGGCCATGATCAATGTCGATCTGGTTTTTAATGCCGCTGCACTCAAACAGGTACCCTCCTGCGAGTTCTTTCCATTGGAAGCTGTCCGGACGAATAGCCTGGGTGCGGAAAACGTAATGAATGCAGCGTTGGTCTGCGGGGTCAAAAACATGATCGTCCTGAGTACGGACAAGGCTGTCTATCCCATCAATGCCATGGGCATGTCCAAGGCGATCATGGAAAAGATGATGATTGCCAAGGCTAGGGCTCACGGAGATTCAAGTACAATTTTCTGCGGAACCCGTTATGGGAATGTTATGGGCTCGCGTGGTTCTGTTATCCCGTTTTTCATCGACCAGATCCTGTCCGGGGCGCCCATTACGGTGACAGATCCGAATATGACGCGCTTCATGATGTCTATCGATGACGCCGTGGATCTGGTAGTCTATGCGTTTCAACACGGGAAACCCGGGGATGTGTTTGTCAAGAAGGCCCCGGCGGCGACCATTGAAACGTTGGCTGGAGCCTTAAAAAAACTGTTTAAAGCCGATAACGAAATCCATATAATCGGAACACGGCATGGGGAAAAACTCTATGAGACGCTTTTGACACGGGAAGAAATGGCCCGGGCGGAAGATATGGGAGATTATTATCGCATCCCTGCGGATATTCGCGACCTGAACTACGCCTGCTATTTTACCGAGGGTGAGATTAAAGTTTCCGCCCATGAGGATTACCATTCCCATAATACGCGGCGGCTGGACAAGGACGAGCTGATTGAGTTACTTTTGAATCTTGGCTTTGTCAGGGATGCTTTGCAGAGTAATGGGGGCCAGAGTAATATTAATGAATAAAAAAGTTATTATTGTATTGGGAATGCATCGAAGCGGAACAAGCGTCGTGACTCGCGGACTAAAGGCGCTTGGCGTGGAGTTTGGCGACACGTTCATGCCCCATGCAGCCGGCGATAATAAAACCGGGTTATGGGAAGATCGTGATCTTAATTCATTGAATGAAGAGATCCTTGCATTGGTTGGATACAATTTGAGCAGTTTGCGCCTGATTGAAGCAGATGATATGACCGGTAGACAATTTTCTTCTCTCCGACTTCGCGCAATTGATCTGCTCAACCGGAAAATCGGCAAATCCGACAGATTCGGTATTAACAGCTCGCATATGGACAAAACCCTGCCGTTCTGGCAGCAGGTCATAAACAATTGTAACGACGTAAAAGATCAATATGTAATTGCGGTCCGCAATCCCTTGAGTGTTGCCCAGTCGCTCGTAGTCCGAGGCGGCTTAAGCGCCGAAAAATCATATCTGCTCTGGTTGGGACATATGATCCCCGCAATGGTGCTTACAGCGGGGAAGCCACGTGTTGTGATCGACTACGATCTCCTGATGGATAACCCCATTAAACAAATGGAGCGTCTCGCCTCCGCACTGGCAATCGTGCTCGGCAAAACCGCTAAGGAAGAACTTTCAAGCTTTGCTAAAGATTTTCCTGCTCAAAAATTGTGCCGCAATTGCTTCGATTCACGGCATCTATCACCGGATTCCCGTTTACCGTCTCTCGCCGCCGATGCCTATGAACACCTGCTGAAACTCGCCCAGGATATTATCTCCCCGGATGATCCCGATTGCCTGCATACATGGCATCGTATCAGCGGGATATATTCGTCGGTGACGCCTTTTTGCGGTTTGCCGGACCGGGAAGAGAGAATGCTGGTCGAGCATGGGCGGCAGAGTGA
Source organism: Desulfobacteraceae bacterium (assembly GCA_003818505.1). Taxonomy (GTDB): domain Bacteria; phylum Desulfobacterota; class Desulfobacteria; order Desulfobacterales; family RPRI01; genus RPRI01. The sequence continues at coordinate 2,233 of RPRI01000269.1, forward strand.
ATGCCTCAACCAGGAGATCTCTTTCCATGAAGATAAGATCGCAATCCTCGGCAAGACTGTCACCGAAAGCGATAGCCGGATTGTGAAACTCAACAAGCTCATCGCTGACCGTGATAAGCAAATATATCAAATACTAAGAAGCATTTCTTGGCGTTCGACCAGCACATTGCGAGCGGTCAGGCGCTTTCCTGTTGCATTTTTTGAAGAAATCAATTGCTTTATATCGAAAATTACCCGTTTCATCTGGAGGCGGTTTCCAGTGAATATTGAGAAAAAAACAGCCTTTAAAAATGCACTGTTTCATAATTTTTCCATGATATTTAGCAGAACTTCGGCTTTTCGCGCATGGCAATCACATAGAAGCGGAATACTTGAAACTGCGGACAAAATATTGGATGGAAGAAGTCAGGAGAAAGATTTAAAAAATTCAGTTAAACGGTATGAAAATAGCCGAACAACAATATCAGTTTATGTTCCATATAATTTTATGCCGCAGACCTTTGGAGGAGGTGTCCGAATACTGAATGTTTATGAAAGGTTATCAAACAGCTACAATATCAATCTCATTGGCGTTGTCGGCTTTGGTGAGAGGCTTCAAATACATGAACTGAATGATAATTGTACGGTGTACCTTGTTCCTATGAGTAAAGAATATTACGATCTATTAAGCGCTGAACAACAAAAGGCTGGGGGATTACTGCATGACATATTAATTTCAAATGAATACAAAATGATCCCGGATCTCATAGATATAAGCAGTCAATTGAAGATTGAAACGGATATATTCATAAGTACACAGCCCTACTTTTTCAAATTATTTCTTGAGTATTTCAGTGATAAAACTTTGATTTATGACGCTCAAAATGTAGATTATGAATTAAAAAAAACCTATTTTCAACATCCTGACAGTAATGAAAGCGCAAAACATTATCTAAGGATTGTAAGGGAAGTAGAATTATTGGCTTGTCAACAATCGGAATATATTTTGGGAGTATCGGGTGAAGACGTTGATAAATTATGCGAAACTTATGATGTCGAGAGAAATAAAATTGTAATGGTACCAAATGGGATTGATGTACATGCGTGTCATTATATTTCTGCCAACGAAAGAAAAACAAATAAAGGTATGATCGGAGAAGAAGAAAAACGAGTTGTTTTTATAGGTTCTGCTCATGGTCCGAATATAGAGGCGGTTCAATATATCATAAACGAGGTGGCAGCCAAAAATTACGACATACACTACACAATTATCGGCAATGTAAACTCGGCCTTTGAAGATAAAATAATACCACGAAATGTACATTTTACCGGGATGATAAGCGAGGAAGAAAAGAAAAAAATCTATAAAACTGCGGATCTGTCTATAAATCCAATGTTTTCCGGAAGCGGTACAAATTTAAAGGTTTTGGAATATCTCGCTTGTGGAATACCTTTAGTGTCTACTGAATTCGGAATGCGCGGGCTTGAAGTTTTCAATGATTATATATATTTCGCTCAAAAGGAAGATTTTGGGGAGGCTATTGAAAAAACAATTTCTTTACCAGCGGCGATTCTTGAATTTAATTCGAAGGAAGCAAGAAAGATATGCGAGGAAAACTTTGATAAATCAGTTATAGCCAAAGGCCTTATAAATATTATTAAAAATACGGAAGAAATTCGAGAAAAGAGAAAAAATAAAATAAATATAGCAATAGAGGGCCGCATTCTTCATAGAAATGTCAGCGGTTCAGAGCGATATATATATGAATTGATAAAGAATATACCCGGTAAAGATCAGGCAAATAAATATGAATACCGCCTTGTAAATAAGACCGGGTTCAAGGTCAATGGTGTTTCAAATATACATTCTATCTCTTTATCTGATAAAATTGATTTATTTCACAGAACATATCAGGTCAGCAATTATAATGAAATACTTGAGATGTTAAGTGCCAAAAGAAGCATAATCACATTTTTAGATTTAATTTTATGTAAAAATCCTGATTATTTTGAAAAGAAAAAAGATCATAGTAATTATGTCGCTTTAATGAATTTAGCTTTGAATTTTGCTGACAGAATCATCGCCATATCGGAGCATGCCAAAAGAGATGTTATTACGACTTTCAATATTCCTGAAGAAAAGATTGATGTTGTTTATCTTGGAATAGATTTTAATAAATTCAAAAAGGTAGATGATAAAAAAGAGATAGATGATTTTATGGCGGAATATAATCTGCCCAGGAAATATTTGCTTTATGTCGGCACTGATTATCCGCACAAAAATCTAAAAAATCTTTTCATTGCTTATTCAAAGATAATGCATTTATCTGAGATGAGAGATTATTACTTGGTGATTGCAGGGAATAATTCTTATATAAAAGGCCCGGGATATCTGAATACCTATCTTGAGCCTATTAAACACAGGGTTGTTTCATTAGGGCATTTTGCAGACGAGAAGATGCATCTTCTTTACAATGCGTCGGATATTTGCATTCTTCCCAGTTTATATGAGGGATTTGGACTTACTGTATTAGAGGCCTTCGCATGCGGTGTGCCATTGATTTGTTCAGACGCAACATCTTTAACCGAGGTTGCCGGAGATGCTGCATACATGGTAGATGCAAAAGACCCAGATCAAATTGCACAGGCAATTGTGGATGTTGCAAAAGATACCTGTCTGAGAAATATGTTGATTAACAAAGGATTGGAAAAAGTCAAGCAGTTCTCTTGGGAAAAATGCGCAGAGGAAACGTATAATGTTTATAAAAAGGTACTTGAAACCCATAATGAGAGTAAAGCTAATGAAAAAGCACTAATATTGCAATTAAGTAAAATTATTGAAAGCAATATGAGCCCTCTTTCAACAGTGGCAGTAAGACGATTTGTTGGAAGTTTTATGAAGTAATGGATTTAACTAGTTTCCATTCGGAAATAGCCCTTTTGAGCGATCTCTGTGTCAATCCGCGGGATTTCTTGTGCGACATACTATGCGTATGTCTTAAGCGCATCCCTTGATTTCCTTGAGCTTGCCCAAAATTGCCTATTTCCGAATTGGAAACTTAACTGTGTCCGAGCTTGGTTTCCGG
>RPRI01000270.1 GCA_003818505.1 Desulfobacteraceae bacterium
ACCCCGCCTGAGGTCTGATAGCTGTGTTGCAAGCCTCTTCAAAATGCTCACATACTACCGTGTATGCTGCGCTTTTTCATCGGCTTGCGCCTTGCTCTCAAACCTGATCCGAGGTTTTGAAATAACTTATAGTGATTGTCAGAATAATATTATGATCGGAACTGCCGGTTTGTTTGGGTATGAGTGCATATGCCAACCCGTATCCAAACGGAATATATTTATGACATTTACTATAGACATTCTTCACCGGCAGAACGGTATCAGGGGTTTGAAAGTTGCCCCAATATAGTCAGCAGCTGTTCGGCGTCCTTTTCATCCGGATTCAGCGGCAGTTGAGCCATTATTCCGAGACCTTCCGTGGCTTCATGGAAATCTTCGGGCGAAAGACTGCTCACGAGAACGAGATTGGCCATGGCGTTTACACGAATCATCTCCTTGGCGATATCCGGGCCCGGACTTCCTTCCACCTTCTCATCGATAATGATCAGGTCTATAGAACCGGATGCGGCGGTACGGGCGGCAGCTACGGAATCGGCCCAAATCAATTCATTCGCGGTCGCATCTTTTAACTTGTTTGCCAGCCTGGTAAAATTACCGGCATGCCGGGTAATAATCAAAAAACTTTTCATCATTTCTCCTTCGGGATGTTTCGGTTATAGTGATTGTCAGAATAATGTTCCGATTGGAGCTTGTTTCAATTGTTCGGGTATGGGTGCGCATGGTACGGGGAACTGCCGGAGCATCGGCTTATCGCCCGAATAATAGCGGGAAATCGTATAATACCGACTTCACGCCCTTATGTCGTCGCCGAAACTTATTATTGAAGCCCCCGCAGCAATCTACGGGGAATCTTCGACCGCAGAAAATGGCGTCTATTTTTAAATTCGCTCGCCAATCCCGCTGCAAGCAGCGTGGAATGCGCTCGCTATTTCGGTTCAACGGTTTTTTGATTATTTCCCCATGTTTTCCGGTAATAATCGTCGATTGCTTCACCCAGTGTGTTGACAGCCAGGGATGCGCAATGCATGTGATCATCAGGCAGGCCGCCCAGTTCCTCTGCCACATCTCCGGGAGTCACCTTCAGGGCATCTTCCAGATTTTTGCCGCAAACCAGCTGGCTCACAGCGCTGCCGCACGCTACCGTATAGACACAGCCATGGGGAACCTGCCTGATGCTGCTTATCGCATTATTTCGGATCGACAGGCAAATATCAATTGAATCCCCGCAGCCCCCGACCCCGGTCGCTTTTCCGTCTGCATCCGGTATTAACCCCATATTCCAGGGATTGTTGGCATGCCGGCAAAACCGCTCATCGGGCAGATGAGGCAGATGGTCATCGTGCCCCCTTTCAGGAAACCCACTATCTCTTGCCATCATCACACCTCACTGTCAGGAGCCGTAAAAACAACCATTACCATCTTTATAGCCATAGTGTTACGCCTTCTTATGCCTGTTGCGGCATTTCAATGCTGCAATTATTTATAAAAAACGGCTTAATGTGCGCCGCCACCGCAGGTGTGTTCCTGAGAAAATTGCGGAAGTTTGCCGTCGATCAGCGCCTGTACAGCATTTCCAACTGTCTGGAAATCCCCGCCGAAATATACCTGAATCCCCGCCTGGTTGAATCCGGTGAGCGGCCGAAAACCCATGCCGCCGGCGATCAGTTTTTTAGCGCCTTTATCGGCCAGATACTGGACCGGCACCATGCACCCGCCCTGTTGATGAGGAGCGCTTGGAATTACATCAACGCTTTTTATTTCGTTATTTTCCACGGTAACGAGCGTATAAAGGTCACAATGTCCAAAATGCGCGCCCAACGGTGCGTCAAGTCCACCAGGTTCAGAAGAAGGAACTGCTATTAATGTATTTAATGTGTTCAATGTTGTTCTCCTTTCAAAAAATATGCGTTTAATTTGTTAATATATAATTCTTTATTGTTTCGTAAAAAGCAATTTTATGCCACTTTGCGGCAATCTACATTTCACGAACTCGTCGGAAGTCTTAATATGCTCTCTTAATGAGCTTTTTGGGGATTTTTAATCACTTCGCTAAATCACAAGAAGGTTTGGGCTGACACCCTCAAAGGCTTGTGATTTTCAACGCTCAGTTTTTTAAAAATCTGTTTCCCAAAAATCTCAAATCCGTTCGCATATGACTTCCAACTGGTTCATTATAATCGATGAGTTAGTCGGAATTCCGTTATCCTTGTTCGGGCGAGTTTGCGCCAAGCTTTCCCAACTCCCGATGACCATTTTCATGCACCACGCCCCGAGCTATTGGGAGCAGTTGCCATATTCACCTCGCCGGCCTTGAATTTATCAATGGCCTGGCGGACCGTCATTTTTTCAAGATCCTGTCCGACCTTAATCCCGGCTGCAAAAAGCACCTGAAAGGCTTTGGGACCAACAGATCCGGTCAAAACAACCTTGGCGCCGGACCGGGAGACGGTTTCAGCCGCCTGAATGCCTGCACCCTGGGACATGGCCTGAGATGATCCGTTATCAACATAGCTGAATTCAAGGGTGTCCGGATCAACTATTAAAAATCCGGCGGCACGGCCAAACCGGGGATCAACATAAGAATCCAGACTGGGTTCCTCGCAGCTTACAGCAATTTTTTCCATAATACACTCCTTTGTTTATTTGAAATCAAGTTTTTTTCTTATCTGCAACACTTTTTATTATTTACGGACAGAGACATCTTCACGCAGCAAAGGTCAGCTTTGTTCCCGACATGTTGAGTATGAACTGCCCCGGCATGGCGTTTTCCATGTACTGGATCGCTTTACGTCCGGTGCAGTGCATCGGAATAACATGAGCAGGGTTGAGTTTCCGGAGCTCTTCCGTCGTCCGGCCGATTATGGGCTCAAAGAATGGCCCTGAGAGGTGAAAGCCACCCATGACGGCATGAACCTTTTCGATGCCCGTCACGGCCATAGCATAGCGGACCGTGTTGACAATCCCGGAGTGGGCGCAGCCGGACAAAACGAACAGCCCCTTATCCCGTAGGTTCATAACCACCGCCGTATCGTCTTCTATCGGGTCCCATTTCTCAACCGCCCCTTCCTGAAAGAAGGCTACAGGAAAACCCTTTTCGAAATCTGTTACCCGCGCAATCTCCCCCAGGAAAACCGCATCACCGTCCATGAGAGTTTCTGGCCCCTTTGTTTCAATGATCCTGACCCCGGTTTGTTCCAGGTCTTTCCTGGTAACCGCCGGAAAATCGAACCTGAGTCCCTCTCCGAACTTTATATAACGGGGGTTTTTGAATATTCCGGGATGGACAAATAACGGGAGGTCCTTTTTGCCGATCATTTCTACCAGCGGGGCAAAACCCCCTATGTGATCGCTGTGACCATGTGAGAGCGCCAGTGCTTCCACCTGCCCCATGTCAACACCCAATGCACGGGCATTGAAGGCTGCGCCGCCTTCAGAGTAGCCGAAATCGAAAAGCAGAGTATGGCTCTTTTCTCCGACAGTCGTCTTGACAAGGGCAGAAAACCCATGCTCCGCCAGGATTGAATTTTTGATCTGCCCTTCTTTGACAGCAACCGCTCTCTGGATAATGGCATTGTTGTCCATCATGGTGATATCAATGGTGTTGTCCTGCAGGGTCAGAATTTCCACCCTTTCCAATGCGTTCAGCTTTATATTATTCACAACGTTTCTCTCCTTTCTTTCATTTAAACCGGAAGAATTCCCTGCTGAACAGGGTTGAACTGTTTTTTATCTCCAGATTTCAAGGGATACAGAGAAAGAGCGCCTCTCGGGCATTGCTCTGCGCAAATACCGCAACCAATACAGCGTTCCAAATCGATCACGGCAATTTCCTTAACAGTGATGGCCCCGGCACGGCAAATATCCTGGCAGATCCCGCAGCCGACACACCTTTCTGAATCCACGGAGGCTCTGAAGGATGAAGGCGTGGAGCCATGCCCGATATCAGTGATCCGTTTTCCCAGAGAACGAAGCCTGATCTCAATAGTCCTGGCTTGTTCCTTGAGATCCTGGATTTCCTGTTCCCGGCTAACCCCGGTTTTCACATGCGATGTTGCAGCAGATCGCTCCGGTTGCCGGGATAATAACAGAGGACCGATTCTTTTTAATGTCATCCTTCCGCCACGGCTTCTTTCATATTTCAATTGATTTTGCCGACTGCGACCACGTCTACCAACGCATACGGCAGAAATCGCTCCAATGATTTTTGCCATTTAGTTTTTACCTTTCATTTCAGTATCGCCTGTTTTCTTTTAGCCACGCTTAAACCGGTAAAGCCTGACGTACTTGTAAAAAGTCGAAATATGTTCACTTAATGAGCTTTTTGGGGATTTTTAAATTACTTAGCTAAATCACAAGAACTCTCCCGCCTATGGCGGGATCAAACAGCTTGTTATTTTTAACGCTCAGTTCTTTAAAAATCTAATTCCCAAAAATCTCAAATCCGTTCACATATGACTTTTTACTAAGCCGTCGAAACTCGATTATTTCATATCTCAAGATTATTTATTAGATTTTCCCATATAACTTTAACCGCCCTGGACCCCTCGGAGCGATCATCAAATTCAATAATCGTCTTACCCTGAACCATGGCCTTCGTGAAGACCGGATCAAAAGGGATACGCCCCATTACGGTTACATTTTTTTCTCTTGCAAAAGCCTCAATGGCCTGTCCCATATCAGGGTTAAGGTCAAACTTGTTGACACAGACCATGGCAGGTACTTTGAAGAAGGCGGCCAGTTCGGCCACCCTCTCCATGTCGTGCTTCCCTGAAACCGTGGGTTCGGCAACGATGAGTGTTGCTGTGGCTCCGCCAAGTGAAGCGATCACGGGGCAACCAATCCCCGGAGGACCGTCCGTTAAAAGCAGATTCAGATTTTTATTTTCGGCGAGTTTTTTGCCTTCCTTCCGGATCAGGCTTACCAGCTTACCCGAATTTTCCTCGGCGATGCCAAGCCGGGCATGGGCCATAGGGCCGAAACGGGTCTCAGAAAGATACCACTCTCCACAGGTCTTCAGGGGGAAATTAATTGCCTTTTCAGGGCAAAAGTAATAGCAGACCCCGCATCCCTCGCATGCAATCGGATCCACTATAAAACCTTCGCTGATGGCATTCCACTTGCACAATTCCCGGCACAGTCCGCATTGTGTGCACATATCCCGGTCAATTACAGCTTCATGACCCGACTCGAAATCATGCCGCTCTTTAATCCGGGGATCCATAATGAGATGAAGGTCCGCTGCATCCACATCCG
>RPRI01000271.1 GCA_003818505.1 Desulfobacteraceae bacterium
AATTATGACGGTTAAAGCAGTCTGAAATAATTTCAGGATGTTGATTCCAAGGAATCCTTCCTGTAGTCAGTAGAATGTCGCCATTGAAAACAATGGATACTTTCAAACGGAAAGCAGCATATGATAAGCTAAATCACATTTGACATCTTAAAGGAAGTCATTTTTGTATAATTAAAAGATTAACACATCATAAGTCATGTTTAGCATGACCGGACAAAAGAATAATGCAAGTATACGAAAGCCTAAGCCAATTCGGAGGAATAAAGTTTGAGTACTGAAACGCATTATTTAGAGGAAGAACAGTATCAACTGGTACAGAGAGATCGATCCATTTTCGAGTTCCTGCAAAGCGGGTCGTTAGACGGAATATGGTATTGGTACCTGGAGAATCCGGAAAATGAGCGGATATGCATCCTTGAGAATCGTCGGATTTTGATGAAAAAGCAGGTGTAGATATGAACCTTTTGGACATGCGGACTATCGTCTTCAGCTATGTGGTCACGAACATCATCTGTGTATGGTTTGTTCTGCTGCTTTGGCGGCAGAGCCGGGACCGTTTTGCGGGCATTGCCTTTTTGGTGATTGATTTTATCTTCCAGACGGCAGCGCTCATCCTGATCGTTCTGCGCGGCGCCGTCCCGGACTGGATCTCCATGATTCTCTCCAACACACTGGTCGTCACGGGGGCGATCCTGGGATTCATGGGGCTGGAACGCTTCGTGGGAAAGAGGGGCCCGCAGATCCACAATTACCTGCTGGTGATTCTTTTCATCTTCGTCCACGGCTATTTTGTCTTTGTCCAGCCCAGCCTGGCAGTCAGAAATCTCAATATCGCCGCCGCGTTGTTACTGGTCTGCGTTCAATCCGTCTGGCTGCTGTGGCATCGTGTCGAATCAGGTCTGCGTTCCTTGACCTTCGGGGTTGGCCTGGTGTTCTTTCTCTTCTGCCTGGTCAACGTCGTCCGAATCCTCCAGTTTTTCACCGGGGTGCATGGGGAGAACAATTATTTTCAATCCGGTATTTCCGAGGCGCTGGTGCTTGTCTCCTACCAGGTGCTCTTTCTCCTGTTGACCTACAGTTTGGTCCTGATGGTGAACAAGCGCCTGCTCATGCAGATCGGAACCCAGGAGGAGAAATTTGCCAAGGTTTTTCATTCCGCTCCCTATGCCCTAACGCTCACGCGTCCGTCCGATGGGAAAATTGTAGAAGTAAATGAAACCTTCTTTTCCATCACGGGATACGACCGTAACGAGGTTATGGGTAAGAATACAGTAGACTTAGGTCTCTGGGAGCACGACACAGATCGCGCCGCCGCAGTCGACGCCCTGTTAAAAACCGGTAAGGTACAGGGAAATGAGTTCAATTTCCGGAAAAAAAATGGAGAGACGATGACGGGGCTTTTTTCCGCGGAGATTATCGCAATCGACGGTGAAAAGAGCATTCTCTCCAGCATCGGGGATATTACCGAGCGCAAGCGGGCGGAGGACGTCGCAAAACGAGAGAAAGTCTTCAGCAACACCATTATCGACAGTATCCCCGGTCCCTTCTACCTGCTCAACGAACACGGCCACTACGTACGCTGGAACACCTATCAGCGCGAGGTCATCATTGGCAAACCGGAAGAGCATATCGCGGGCATGAACGCACTCGAGACCATCCACCCGGAAGACCGGGCCCTCATCCAAGCGAGAATCGCGAATGTCTTGCAGGACGGTAAGGAGGAGGCCGTAGAAGGCCGGGTGCTGCTGCGCGGTGGGCCGGCCTTTATCTGGATGCTGATGACGGGCCGGCGCATGACGATAGACGATCATCCGCTTCTCATCGGCACTGGTGTCGACATTACCGAACGTAAGCGGGCGGAAGAGGCGTTGCGGGAGAGCCAAGCCCTGCTCAATGAGATGGGTAAAATGGCAAAAGTCGGGGGATGGGAACTTGATACTGATACTCTTGAATTACGCTGGACCGAGGAAACTTACCGAATTCACGAACTCTCCCCGGAGAGCAAGCCTCCCCTGGAAGAGGCGATAAACTATTTCCATCCTGAGGAACGCGAGAAACTGTCGGATTCAATCCAGCACGCTCTCAAGTATGGTGAAGCATACGACATGGAATTACGCTTTATCACGGCAAAGGGAAAACACCTCTGGACTCGGACAATCTGTATTCCACAGTTAGTGGACGGGAAGACGGTGAGACTTAAAGGTTCATTCCAGGACATTACTGAGCGCAAGCAGGCCGAGGAGGTGTTGAAGAAATTAGAGGAGCAATACCGGCAGGCGCAGAAGATGGAGGCCATAGGTCAGCTCGCGGGCGGTGTTGCGCACGATTTCAACAACATGCTGAACATTATTCTCGGCTATTCACAGCTCGCGCTGATGAAGATCGAACCGTCCAGCCCGCTCAATGCTGACCTTCAGGAAATCATGAACGCAACACGGCGCTCCGCGGATCTTGTACGGCAGCTTCTGGCCTTTGCCCGTAAGCAGATCATCGCCCCGAAAGTGCTCGACTTAAACGATACCGTCGCGGGCATACTCAACATGCTTCGAAAGCTGATCGGAGAGGATATCGACCTGCTCTGGATGCCCGCCGCAAATTTATGGCCGGTGAAGATGGACCCAACCCAGGTTGATCAGCTTCTGGCCAACCTTGCGGTTAACGCCCGTGATTCAATATCCGGAGTCGGCAAAATTACAATCGAAACAGGCAGGGCTGAGTTTGATGAGGCGTATTGCTCTCAGCACGCCGGTTTCATTCCAGGTAAGTTTGCCCTGCTTGCAGTCAGCGACAACGGCTGCGGCATGGACAAAGAGACCTGTGAGAAGATCTTTGAGCCCTTTTTCACCACCAAGGAGTTTGGCAAAGGCACCGGCATGGGCCTTGCCACAGTTTACGGGATAGTCAAGCAGAACAACGGCTTTGTCAATGTATACAGTGAGCCTGAAAAGGGCACAACCTTCAGGATCTACCTGCCCAGGCACGCAGAAGAAATGCCGGTAATCGACGAACCGCTCAAGCAGATCAAACCTTTGACCGGCACGGAGACGGTGCTGCTTGTCGAGGATAACGAAACTCTCCTGAAAATGAGCAAAATGATGCTCGAAGAATTGGGTTACACAGTGCTGGCCGCAGGCAGTCCAAACGAGGCTATTAAGCAGACCGGCCAATACGCGGGAGACATCCATCTTTTGGTGACCGACGTTGTGATGCCGGAGATGAGCGGACGCGATCTTCAGAAACGGTTAAGCGCCCTTCGGCCTGATATGAAGTACCTGTTCATGTCCGGCTACACCGCAAATGTGATCGCCCATAGAGGTATTCTTGACGAAGGCGTTAATTTTCTCCAGAAACCCTTTCTCATGGATGTGCTTGCCACAAAGGTAAGGGAAGCGCTGGAGAAATAGGGGCCGAGGAGCTGGGATCGGGGAACGGGATACGAGGCAAGGTCCCTCGTTGCAGGGATTTCCCTACAGTAAATGTCAGGTTTCCCTTACAGACAACTTCCTGAAAATAATAATATAAACAATTTACAGGGAGTTGAGCAAAAGTTTCTTTAACCACCACTGATAGAATCCACAACTATACTATTCTTAGGCTTTGGCATCATTGGCTTTGCTGGGTTCAGTAATAGATTAAAGAGGATCTAAATGAAGGAAAGAAGATTAGGGATTAATAGGCGATCGAAAAAAGATCGAAGGAATGGCGGAGCTTCAACTTATAATGGTCCTGAAAGACGCAGCTTAAAATATCGGAGAAGCGATACAGACAGAAGAAAGAAAAAGTAATGGGCAAAGACAGTGGCAGATGGCGCTGCCTTTTTACTTTTATGTATGATGAAGCCATTGCTTCCTGTAATTCACAATTCTTTACACTCCATTAATATACAATATTACAAGTTGGTTATCGTTATATATTATGAAATCAGAAATTAAATACATTAACGAAATCTTAGCATCATCGGATAAATGTCGGGAATGTCAGGGGTGTATTCAATGCAATATAATCCATTGTATTTACAACTCCCATGGCGACTCGGAAAACTGTTATGTAGAAACCTGTACATATTGTTACAGGTTCCTGCGGATTCAAAGACTTTTTCTAAATAATGTTGGATGATAAATAAATAAGGCTTCTTTCTCTTTTCATAGCACTGAAAAAAGGACTTATGGACTTCGTAGGTGGAGTGTGAAGAATTCCTGCAACTGGTTTGCCGGTGTCCTGGGTATTTTTCAGTTTAATTCAAGAAGTCTATCACGGTCATTTCTTTCACATAAAAGCAAAGAATACAAAATACCGGTCTTCCCTGTATCCCTACCTTCTTTTCTAAAAAGCAAAAAACATAATAATCCGGGCGACCCAGTGCTTTCCAGGAAGAGAAGGTTTACGAGGTTAGAGAGGGAGCGGTTTATGGGGTTAGAGAAGGGATTGGATAGCGGCAATACCAGCTATTATGCTTATGCCTTTTATAACATCATTTATTAAGCTGTTTTCTTGTATTGATCACAATCAACAGTTTGTGTCAATGTTTCAGGAGATTCATTCCATATTTTTCCTTCTAATAAAGCTTCTGTTGCATTGTGTGACTTACCTGGCCAAAGTTTAAACATGAATGGCAGTCCGGCTTTCTTCACCTGATCTCTTATTTCGATAACCCACTCTTCTTTAATTTCTCTGAATTTCATTTTATTATTGGTTTCGCCCCCGACAACAACCCAGTCAATTCCTTTTAAATCCAGTTCTGGCATTGAGCTTAACAGTGGTTCAAGCATCAAGAATTTGTTAACCTCTGATGGAAGCTTTTTCAAATGATCTATTCGATCAATATATTTATCCGATTCAACTGTTACACCGGCCCAAATCCACGGTTTCCAAGGCAAATGAAGACCAAGCTCACCAAGACGCTCCGCTCTTTTGGTAAGTATATAAAATCGATGTTGAGGAACATTTAGCATTGTTTCAAATACCTTGAAAATAAATTCGTCTGTTACATTCTTGTGAAAGATATCCCCCATATCGGTAACAAAGCTTTTTGCTGGCTTATCAGGTTTTTTTGCCAGTTTATCTATGGGCCAGATTAATTTGTTATTATGCATCGTTAAATTAAAATCATTATCCTTATACACCTGCTGCCCCATTCCTTTAAGCCATTTAATAATATCAACTGCATAACAATTCTGACAACCGTCACTGTATTTATCGCAACCTGTTACGACATTCCAGTTTTTACCTCCATCACTCAT
>RPRI01000272.1 GCA_003818505.1 Desulfobacteraceae bacterium
GACAATCGGTAATTATGCTTTCTGGCGATCTTTTCACCTCGACTTACGGCATATCCTACTCCCGGTTGACTCATCCTCAAACGTTTCGCCACATCCGTACAACTCATACCTAGTTCCTGAACAGCCCAATAACACAACAAATCCCTGCATTCAACCTGAACCTTCCGCCGTCCTTTTGAATATAATTCAACTTCGTTGATTCCATATAGTTTCAATACCCTCTGGCCAACCTTCTCAAAATCATAGCCCAAACCTTTTAACTCATAACGGCGGTCCAACTGCTCGTTTGCCTCTGATAACAAAGCGGTTACAAAGTCACCGTCTCCCAATATACGTTCATCTCCTTTAACCCGGTCATGACCCCTTAAACGTAGTTTCCTTGCAGCAGACCAACCGCCAAGACTTCGAATCAGACCCCCTCCGACAAGTTCCGGCCTCCTGCCCTGATCGGTTCCTTCTTTAACATATGAATAATAACAATTTCTTGCGGCTGATTCTTTTTGACCAAAATATGAAAGCACGTATTTTGTATCAAACCATACGCATTTCTTATTCCCCATTATAACGCTGTGACCACTGTAAGGATATTTATTAAGACCCTGAATATCAGGTACCAGCTTTGCCCGTAAAGGATTCAGATGAATATAGCGCATCAGTTCCTTAAAATATATATCCTCCTGGCAGATGATCGACTTGTACCTGTTCTGAAAAAGCTGTCCGTGACGACGATACCTGTGGTTATAATAGATTGCGTACCCGGTAAGCAGCCTTCGCATCAGGGTCGATATCCCGGAATGGCCGCTTCGAAATAAAAAATGGGCGTGATTGTTCATCAATGCCCAAGCGTAACATATGGTCTTTGTTTCAGGCAAAAGAATAGACAGACGATCAATCAGGTTATCCTTATCCTGATTGTCTCCGAATATCTTGCGACGCTCAATTCCGCGGATGATGATGTGATGCAAAACACCCGGAGCGTCAAGGCGGGCTAATCTCGGCATGTGATCCTGCTAATATAAAAGCTGTTGCCTGTCAAGTTAATTACTTATTTATGGACGTCCCGGATACTTGCCTTATGGACGTCCCGGATACTTGCCTAGGGTAACCGTTGGCGTCAAAACGCCAATTGGCAAAGCCGAAAATATAATCATGATCCCGGGAGACAAAGTGCCACATGTTTTTATGGTTCATCTGTATAAGGGCGCTCATCGCCGCAAAATCAAAGGCCCAGCCGTTGCCATTATTTTCCAGAAAATACGGCGGCAGTGTTCTGTGGTCGGCCGGAAAGCGAATCACAGCCCGGTTACCGTCTATGGTGACTTTGTCTATCACGGCTCCTTCGAGACCACGCAGTTCGTTGTCCTGCTGAGCATCGGTAACGACCCAGCCAGAGAGAAACTTGCGGGTTTTTGGCGTATATAGCGCGAGATTGGGATCTTTGATTTTGTGACGCAGCAGACGCATGTAGACGGTCAGGCTTTGTTCAGGAGTTTGCTGCGGGAGATAAGAGGTTGAATCAGCCACCGCAGCCTTATCTATTGGCCCTTGGCCGATGGCGACCTTTGTCCGGGCTCCGCCCCCTCCTGAATAATGGGATAATCCGCCAAGCTCCACATCAGGATCGAACGACTCGCCTGCTGCTGAGCGTTGTACCCGCGCTACAAAAAGTTCCTCTGTCGCCTCGATACCAGATCCGACTTTTGCCTGTTGGAAAAAAGGAACCATCTGCTCGCGCTCGAGATACGAGACGAAGATGTCAGTAAAAATTCCCTCAAGGTCATATCCAACCTCGATACGGACCTGCTTGCCAAAGGGATCGATCAAAAACAGCAATCCGCGTGCTTTACCGGTTTTTTCCCCCAAATCACCGAAAAGATCGGCCGCGTCTCTGTTTATGTCGGTACTGGCTTGCGCAAGAACCACAACCTTGCAGTGGATGTTGAAATCTTTCAGTAATGCGCGATGATACTCGATGATGCGTTGACGCGCCTGATGATCGAGCAGTCCGGCCCGATCATCAAGGAACCCCTGATGGTCGGTCTTGCTGCACGCAGATATAACCATGAGGAAAAAGAATGTCAAAAAACGTCCTGCGAGCCGTACTTGATTCATAACCCCTTGCAAAATATTAATAATTTGAAATTTAATGTTCTGTTCAACATCGTGTTTTACCCTCAGGGATGCAATTTCTCGAGTCAGCGGCCAAATGGGCCGATTCGGTCTGCTGGAGTGCCAGGAACAAGATCATCGTTCCGGCGATCCGACATTTTGTATTTGGTTGTGTGTTTTCTGTCCATGGTTTCAAACTAACATTTATGGCTTGCAAGATCAATTTGATAATTGCTCAATTGCTCATAACGCTTCGGCTCACTTGGCACAGGGGCATGCAGAAACTACCCAAGTGCCAACACCTTTATTTACATGAAAAAATTTCCAAAACGTCTCGGCCCCTGTGCTCAAGTGTAGCCGGTTGTTCGGCCTTCTCATTTGTTGTTGAAAGCCAACTTCAAACCAAAAGCTATAAATGCTATACCGGTTAAGCGTTTTGCGACCATGCTTACCAATTTCCATTTAGTGAGTTTTTGCGTGACGGCATTGCCAGCAAGCACTAAAAATGTCTGGTATATAAAGCTTATGATTGTAACATGCCCCATAAGGAGCAAAAGTGTAATTGGTGTTGACTCAGAGCTGAGAAACAATGGGAAAAAGGCCATGAAAAACATGATTGTTTTTGGATTAGTGAGACTCACTGCTATACCCTGGCGGAAATAGGCCCAATTTTTTTTGTTTGGGTAGATATCAGCCAGCCCATTTTTTTCTGAGGACCATAGAAGCTTTAAACCCATCCAACAGAGATATGCGACACCTATCCACTGAGCCCCTTTAAGAATACTGGGGTATGCACTCAGTATAGCAGATAACCCGAGTACTGCCGAGAGCATGTAAATAAAATCTCCTGATAAAGTGCCGAGGACCGATTTCATACCACCACAGATACCTTTCCGTGCAGTTGCATTTAATATGGTGATAGTCCCAGCACCTGGAATGATCTGAAAAGCAATAACCGCTAATATAAAACTGCCATAGTTTTGAATGTGATACATTTGCTATCCTATTGTAGCCGAACGCTGCGCTTCAGCCGCGCGGCTTTTTGCGTCGGCTGGAAGCGCAGCGTTAGATCAGTACTTATTATGCATTTTCAAATATTTGCATGTAAAAATGCTCACTAACTTCAACAAGTATCTTGGGAATTAACGGAACCTTTCGTCTCAATTCCTCAGGAGATAAACGTATTTCGATCGGTGGGCCGAAAGGAGTATCTTCCTTATTTATATTCACAATAGCCAGTCGAGCATTGGGTTTTAAAATTCGCTTTATTTCTTTTACAAATTCTTCGATTTGAGACTCTGAAAAAATGTGAAACACTGTTGAGAGGTAGACCAAGTCAATTGAAGCGGCTTTCAGCCTGGTTGGTTTTGTAATATCGCCGACAAAAGCTTCTATATTGGTCTTTTCAACTTCTTTTTTTAGATTGGCAATAGCTCCTCTATCCGGGTCAAGGGCATATATTTTTCCGGTATTTCCCACCAGCTCCGAGAATTTTTTGGTCATATAACCGTTTCCACAGCCAGCATCGAGAATTGTGTGGCCGGCGCATATATTCAAATTTACCAGTATCGTTTCATCGTTTAATAAACCTTCTGAAAACTTGCCCATTTTAGCCAGACTCTCCTCATAGATCTAACGAATGGCTTACCAGAGAAGGCCGCTCATTGGTCTGAATCTGGTGAAGCAATAGGTTATAAGCTCCTTGGACTATTATATTTGTTTATAAAATCATTTATAAAGCCAACATTAAACATTACAGCTTCGCAGGTTAATTCCTCACAAAGATGCGGTGGATTATCCTGGTGAAATCCCTCCGGGCGTAGTACCTTGCATAATAAGGTTTGAAATCGGTTCTCAAACTGCTTTGCAAATTCATTGCAAGAATCTACGATTTTATCATCAGGAAGGCCCTTGCCCCTCCCGATTATCCCTAAGAACATCAAAGTTCCTTCCACCAAACCGCACTGAGCACCGTACTTTCCTGCTCCGTGCATCCCAAGAGCTGCATCTATTACTTGCTCCGATAGCTCAATAGAAAAAATTTCTGATAGAATCTTCAAATTTGTTGTGGCGCAATTGATATCATCCTGCCAATAGTATTTGTTTACTTTTGCTTTAATATAATCTCTATTTTCCAATTGATAGCTCTATATATAGTAAATTTATAACATTGGTAATAAGTGGAAAATTTACATGGGGACTTATAGGGGACAACGTATTTAACATTCTAACTTACTTCTCAAAAAGCAAATATTAAATACATCCCCTATTTGTGCACATCCGGGTAAAAGGCATTGTTGGCAGAATTCTCTAAATCATATTCCATTATACAGACTGTAAAAGGAAGATGTTCAAAGCTTTTCGTCTGCATCTCAACAAATCCAAGCTGTTTATACCATTCTTTAAGTTCAGTCTGTTCATCAATTATACCAATACTGACCTTGCGGGTTCCTTTTGATGCGGCACATTCTAACGCATGTTGAACAAGCCTGATTCCAAAATGTTTGCCACGCATTTCAGGGAGAACTGAAAGACGTTCAAGATAGCAAACAGCGGCGCTTGGTTTTTCAATGGCAACACAACCTATTGGATTTTCCTCCACATATAAAATGAAATACTGAACACCACGTGCGATATCTGATTCAATCCAGGATGAAGTGCAATTTGACGGATGTTTTTGGCAATTGTCCTTAGTCAATGCAAACCGGCGCGCAACATCGCGGAATGAATTTCGGATGATCTTCACTAAAACTTCACATTCATTTAGTGTGGCTTCTTTTATCATATCGGACCTATTTATTGTGGTAAAAAGTCATCAGAAGTCATCAGGAACGTCCATAAGTAAGTAAATAACTTATTAAGACAATCGGTAATTAAGAGTCATCAGGGACGTCCATAAGTAAGTAAATAACTTATTAAGAGTCATCAGGGACGTCCATAAGTAAGTAAATAACTTATTAAGACAATCGGTAATTATGCTTTCTGGCGATCTTTTCACCTCGACTTACGGCATATCCTACTCCCGGTTGACTCATCCTCAAACGTTTCGCCACATCCGTACAACTCATACCTAGTTCCTGAACA
>RPRI01000273.1 GCA_003818505.1 Desulfobacteraceae bacterium
CACCAATCAACTTGGCAACTATTCAGGAGTCAGAAGTCAGGAGCCAGAATCCAGAATAGAAGCGGTATATGCCTTCAGCAATTTACTCACTTTTTCAAGTTGGGACATTTTCATTCCGGCTCCTGTCTCCTGAATAGTTACCTAATTTACTATTGCTGTTCAAATTCCGGCTTTATCTCTTCCATGAAATAAAATTCTATAACATCGCCAACTTTTATATCATTATAGTTTTCTATACCGATTCCGCATTCAAATCCATTTTGGACTTCTCTTACATCATCTTTAAACCTTCTTAAGGATGAGTTTTTTCCCTCAAAGCAGACTATTCCGTCTCTTATCAGGCGTATCTGCCGTCCGCGTTCGATTTTCCCGTCGGTAACGTAACTACCGGCAATGGTTCCGATCTTTGGAACATGAAATACTTCACGAACCTGGGCCCTCCCAAGGATTCTCTCTTTAAATGTCGAAGCCATAAGCCCTACAATTGAATCCTTGATATCTTTTATAACATTATAAATTATATTGTAGTAACGGATATCGACGCTTTCTTCGTTTGCTGCAGCCTGCACCTTGGTGCTGGGCCTCACATTAAACCCTATGATGATAGCGTTTGAGACAGCTGCGAGAGCAATATCCGACTCGGTGATGGTTCCGGTTCCAGAATGAATTATATCTATTTTTACCTCTTTGTTGGACAGTTTGTTCAAAGAATCTCTTATGGCTTCAATTGATCCGTTGACATCAGCTTTTATTATAAGCGTCAGGTTCTTTACCCGGCCCTCCTGAATCCTGTCGAAAAGATTCTCGAGGCTGAGTCTGCTGGTTTTGGCAAGCTCCTTTGCGCGCTGTTTCTGTACACGGTAGGTGCTTACCTGTTTTGCATCTTTTTCATCAGCCAGCGATATAAGCTCATCTCCTGCCATCGGCACACCTGAAAGGCCTATAACCTCAACCGGAATTGACGGGCCGGCCTCGTTAACTTTAATTCCTCTGTCGTTTAGCAGCGCACGCACCTTGCCGTAGTGGATACCGCAGACTACAGATTCACCCGTATGAAGCGTTCCATCGCTTATCAAAACAGTTGCAACCGGACCTCTTCCGGAATCAAGCTTGGCCTCAACCACATGACCAACAGCAAGCTTGTTCGGATTTGCCTTTAATTCAAGAACCTCAGCCTGAAGCAGAATCATTTCAAGCAGGTCATTTATTCCTAAATTTTGTTTTGCCGATACCTTAAGAAACGGGGTATTACCTCCCCATTCTTCAGGAGCAAGTCCGAGGTCGGCCAGTTCACGCTTAACACGGTCGGGATCGGCTTCAGGCTTGTCTATTTTGTTGATCGCAACAATTATTGGAACGCCTGCGACTTTGGCATGGTTAACAGCCTCAACAGTTTGCGGCTTAACGCCGTCATCTGCCGCCACTACGAGCACTACAATATCGGTTACCTTGGCCCCTCGTGCGCGCATGGCCGTGAAAGCTTCGTGGCCCGGTGTATCCAGAAATACGATCTGTCCGTTATCGGTCGATACGTTATAAGCTCCGATATGCTGAGTTATTCCTCCGGCCTCTATTTCCGTTATTCTCGTTTTCCGGATTACATCCAGAAGGGAGGTTTTTCCGTGATCAACATGCCCCATTATTGTAACAACCGGAGGCCTGCCTATAAGTGTGCTCGGATCATCTTTTTCTGCCTTAATGAAAGTGCTCTCTTCAAAAGATGCCCTTTCCACTTCATAGTTAAATTCTGACGCAACCAGCGCGGCTGTGTCGAAATCTATTGTTTGATTTACTGTTGCCAATACACCCAGACCCATGAGTGTTCTGATCATATCGCTTGATTTTATCCCCATTCTTTTTGCAAGTTCGGATAATATAATTGCATCATCAATTTTTACCCGCCGCTTTATTGCCTTGGGTATTGTTATTTGTGGTTTCTGGCCTTGAGCCGCTTTTACTTTAGCGCCTTTTTTGTCTCTCCGGACTCTCGGTTCGGGAGCGTAAAGATCCTCCGCTTCGATTATCTCTTTTTTCTTGAATGGAGCTTTCTTTTTGAACAGTTTTTTATCTTTTAATAAGTCAAACTCTTCTTCAAGTTTTTCCTTGCCCTTCTTTTTCTTTTTGTCAGGAACAGGCTG
The DNA here is from genome assembly GCA_003818505.1 of Desulfobacteraceae bacterium. GTDB lineage: Bacteria > Desulfobacterota > Desulfobacteria > Desulfobacterales > RPRI01 > RPRI01. Next base: position 2,139 of record RPRI01000273.1, read on the forward strand.
CTCTTTTTTAGGAGCAATTACCTCTAAAAAATGTTTACGGGGTGGTTCCGGAGTTATTTCAACGGTTGTTTTATGCCGCACAACAACAGGTTTTGCCTCTTCATGTGCTTTAACCGGAAGAACTCCCTTTTTCACGGCATGCACGGCTTCTTCGTGAATTCCTGCTTTGCCGGGTACTTTTTCCTGAGCAGGCATCTTATCTTCTATCTCTTCTTCCGTTTTCTTTGGAATATCAGGCAACCGGAGGATTTTTGCAGGCGTATCCTTTTTAGCTTTTTTAGGGGGTTTTAAATGCTTTACCGGCTTAACTATCTGAGGCTTTTCAGGCTCTTCAGCAGGTGGCTGAATCTTAGCTTCTTCAGCAAAAGAAATTAGTTTGGAATCTTCGGCAGGTTTCGGGGCTTCCGGCTCTGCTGTTTTTGCTTCAGCAGGCTCATTTTTTCCTGTCTCAGCCGGAGCGGATTTTTTTTCAGGCGCTTCTTCAACCGGTTTTTTTTCAGCCTCCGCGACCATTTCCGCTTCAGCAGGCTCTTCTTTTGGCGCAGGTGTTTTTTCAGGTTCCGCCTCTGCCTGAACAACCACTTTCCTCCTTCGGATTATCGTCGGCTTTACGCGGGTTTCTTCAACCCCTTCGGGTTTTGCTTCATGGAAGCCCGACCTTATTTTTGCAACGGTTTCTTCATCCAAAGAACTAACGTGGCTCTTAACGTCGATATTCATGCTTCTTATCTTGTCAAGAAGAGCCTGATTCGTCATATTAAGATCTCTGGCAAGTTCATATACTCTGATCTTTGCCATTCAGTCCCCCTAAATATTGTTGTTAACAGGTCATTCACAGAATTATTCCGCACACAGTCTTTATCTTTTGCCAAAAGTACTGATTTTTATAAATCATTTCCGAAACCATCATCCTGCGGTATTATTCTCTTGAGGATTTTCATTTTCTTCCGGGTTATTTTCACCTTTTGATACCGCCTCTGACGCTGAACGAATAAGTTTCTCGGCTTTTTCTCGTGCAATTCCCTTAATCTGGGTCAAGTCGCTTACCGATGCATTGCTTATCTCTCCGGCAGATGTGAATCCTTTTTCAATTAAAGAATTTGCAAGGTTGATTCCCACGCCTGGCAGAGACACAAGAGAATCGTAGCCGTTTTTCAAAGCTTCATTATAATGCGATTCACTTTGAACATCTAAATTCCAGCCGGTTAACTTTGAAGCAAGCCTCACATTCTGACCGCGTTTTCCGATGGCAATTGAAAGCGATTCATCAGGAACTATTACTTCCATAGCATGGTTATCTTCATCGATAATAACCCGTTTTATTTCAGCAGGCGCGAGCGCATTACATACATACTTTGCGGAATCGACATGCCAGGGGATTATATCAATTTTTTCGCCCTTTAATTCCTGAACAACATTCTGAACACGGCTTCCTTTCATCCCAACACAGGCACCTACAGGATCGATATCGGAATCGTTGGAAGATACTGCTATTTTAGCTCGCACCCCCGGTTCACGGGCAGCCCCCATAATGGTGACAATGCCCTCGCTTATCTCAGGCACTTCGGTTTTAAAAAGATTTATCAGAAAATTTGAGTTTGTCCTCGAAAGAACGATCTGGGGACCTCTTGAATCCTGAAGAACCTCGGATAAAAGAGCCCTTATCCGGTCCCCGCGCCTGTAAATTTCTTTTTGAACCTGCTCCCTTGCAGGTAAAACACCTTCGGTCTGTCCGAGATTGACAATAATGTCTCCGGAATGTTCGATACGCTGGACGATACCGTTAATTATTTCTCCCCTCCGGTCAATAAAACTCGAATAAACAGCATTTTTTTCGGCATCTTTCATTTTCTGTATAATTACCTGCTTTGCTGACTGGGCTGCAATCCTGCCGAAAGTTGTGGTATCCATTTTGGTTCCCAGGCTGTCGCCGATTTCACATTCAGAATCAAGTTTACGGCCTTCTCCAACGCTGATCTGCGTAATTTCATCGGTAACTATTTCAACTACTTCTTTGAACTGGAATACCTCTATTTCACCGGTTTCTTCGCTGTATTGAATTTCGATTTCGATTTTATTCCCATATTTTTTTCTGGCGGCTGATTTAAGGGCTTCTTCAATCGCCTTGATAAGGATTAGCTTATCGATGCCCTTGTCCCGGCTGACCTGATCAACGACACGTTTTATTTCTGATATTAGCATCCGATTTCTCCGTTATAGTTGAAAAGCCTTGCCTTTGTGATTTCCCTGTAGGGAATAGCAACCGTTTTGCCATTCACGTCTAGTTTAACAGTTCCGTCATAAAAGCCAAGCAGCAGACCCTTGAAATTTCTTTGTCCGTCAAGTGGTACGGAAATCCTGATTCTTGCAATCTTACCCTTAAAGCGGTCAAAATCTTCCGGCTTTCCAAGAGGACGGTCAGATCCGGGAGAAGAAACCTCAAGATTATAAGCCCATCTGGTGTCCAAGTTTACGTCAAGAATATCACTTAATTGACGACTTATGCATGTGCAGTCATTTAAAGTGATTCCACCAGGTTTATCAATATACAGACGAATAATCCTCCCCCTCGTCTCACGCTGGCACTCAACATGTACCAGTTCCATCCCTTCGGATTCACAAAGTGGATCTGCAAACCCTTTGATTTTAAAAACAATTTCTTCAATGGTTGCCGGAGAAAAAAGACCAGTTAAAGGTTCGTTCTTTTCTACCCCGGTATTTACCTTTTCTTCTTTCATTATTATGATTACAACCGTCCAATTAAAATAAAAAACGGGCTGCCGCCCGTTTCCTTTTAAAGGGGTACTACTTATAACAATGGATCGAGAAAAATCACATGTTTGTAAAAATAAACATACTCAAAAAGATTCTCCAAACCACATATTCATCGACCCTGCCAAAAAGCCTTTTTTATATGGAAAAGGCGGACTTTAAATGGAGCGGGCAACGAGATTCGAACTCGCGACTCCAAGCTTGGGAAGCTTGCACTCTACCAGCTGAGTTATGCCCGCTTACCGAATG
>RPRI01000274.1 GCA_003818505.1 Desulfobacteraceae bacterium
CAAAACAGCCGCCCTGGTCAATGGCAACATCAACTAGGACAGATCCCTTTTTCATGCTTTTTAACATTTCCCGCGTTACAAGCTTGGGAGCTTTTGCGCCCGGAATAAGAACGGCGCCGACCACCACATCGGCTTCTTTTATAAGATTCCTTATAGTTGCGGGCGTTGACATGAGAAGAAAACAATTTCTGGGCATAACATCACTCAGGTAACGGAGACGATCCAGGTTGCTGTCAAGCAGGTAAACCTTTGCGCCCAGACCGCAAGCCATCTTGGCCGCATTAGTTCCGACAATCCCACCTCCGATTACAAGCACCGTTCCGGGATCAACCCCGGGCACTCCGCCCAGAAGAACTCCCTGGCCGCCCTGGGACATCTCAAGATATTTTGCGCCCTGCTGAATCGCCATTCTGCCGGCCACTTCACTCATGGGTGTAAGCAAAGGCAGAGAACCATCCGGTTTCTGGATTGTTTCATAAGCGATATTCACCGATTGTCTTTTTATAAGAGCTTTCGTCAACTCCTCGGCTGCGGCAAGATGAAGGTAAGTAAACACGATCTGATTTTTTCTTATCAGTTCATACTCCGGCGGCATCGGCTCTTTTACATGCATAACCATTTCAGCCCTGTCAAATATTTCCCGGGGAGTTTTAATAATCTGCGCTCCGGCTTTTATATAAGCGGAGTCATCAAAGCCGCTTCCGATTCCGGCGCTTTTTTCGACAAGAACATCATGCCCGTTTTGTTTCATTACTTCCACCCCTGCCGGAGTCATGGATACGCGGTTTTCTTCCGTCTTTATTTCCTTAAGAATTCCGATAATCATCTTAATCCTCTTTATATTTGAAGTTTTTACAACTGCTCAGCCACAGATCTGCGCTGATCATCCACGGTCTCTCAGTTCCCGGCGCAGCACCTTCCCCACAAGGGATTTCGGCAATTCCGTCCTGAAGTCTATTACTTTTGGAACCTTATATGCCGCCATTCTTTCCCGGCAGAAAGCGGTAATCTCATCTTTACCGGCTTTTCCCCCTGCCTGTAAAACTATAAACGCCTTGACTATCTCGCCCTTGCTTTCATCAGGCACACCGATAACAGCGGCTTCCATTATTGAGGGATGTTCGAATAATACCGATTCTACCTCAGCGGGGTAAACATTGTATCCGCTTGTGATGATCATATCCTTCTTTCTGTCTACAATATGAAAAAACCCATCTTTATCAACATAACCGATATCGCCGGAATAAAACCATCCATGTTCGCCGTCCGGACCTTTACGAAGAACGCCGGCTGTCTCTTCGGCTTTTTCCCAGTAGCCTTTCATCACCTGCGGACCCTTTATTATTATCTCTCCTGTTTCATCCGGAAGAAGCTCCTTCTCTCCGTTATCCGCATCGACTATTTTCATATCGGTATTGGGCATCGGAACGCCGATCGAGTTATGGCGAACATTTTCAACCGGATTCATCGAGGCGCAAATTGTTTCTGTAAGTCCATATGCCTCCACCATTTTTCCGCGGGTATTGGCTTCAAATCGTGTCTGAACCTCCGGTGCAAGAGGAGCGGCTGCGCTGGCGGCAAAACGAAGAGAGCTCATATCATATTTTTGTCTCTCGGGATGATTGTTAAAGCCCACAAACATTGCAGGAACACCAAGATAATATGTTACATGATGCTTTTCTATAGCCATAAGGACATGTTTCATGTCACGCGGATTGGGAATAAGAACTGTGGTCAGTCCACCCGCAATGGCTGTATTCAGGATAATAGCAAGCCCGTAAATATGGAAAAAAGGCATTGCTGCAAGCATTATATCTTCCCCTCTCCTGCTTTTTGCCCATATATTCAGAAGGCATGAGTTAAAGACCTGGCTTGCGTGTGTATGCTGCGCTCCTTTGGGTTTGCCTGTGGTACCGCTTGTGTAGATAAGCGTTGAAGTGTCGCCGGGTTTTATGTCGACAGTTGCAGGCATATCAGAAGATGTCGCCATTATCTCCTGGAACCGGTATGTCTCCGTATCGCCGGATATATCAACCAGGTGCCCCTCCTTCTTCTCCCTGGTCAAACTGAAAAGCATCTTCAGCAAAGCCGGAAAATATTCCTTAATGTTGGTGACTATGACCTTTTTTAAGCAGGTTTTATTACGAATGCCTTTGACCCGTTCATAGAGGCTGCTCATCACTATAAATGTGGCAGCTCCCGAGTCATTAATCAGATACTCAATTTCCCTTTGAACATAAAGCGGATTGCAGCATACGACAATCGCCCCGATACGCCATGTTGCATATGCTGCGATAATGAACTGGGGACAGTTCGGGAGCATAATGGCAACTCTCTCCCCTTTCTTTATACCCATTTTTTGAAGACCGGACGCAAAGCGGTTAACTGATTCATTCAATTCTTTATAGGTAAGGCTTCCGTCTAAAAGAAACGGGCCGACCCTTGCCCCGAATACAGTGGCTGCCCGGTCAGGGTACGCATCCGCTGCATCTTTTAAAGACCTGTCAATCGGAACCCGCGGGAAATCAATAACCGCCGGGACCCCTTTATCATAATGCTTAATCCATGGTTTTTCCATTGCCAAGATTCCCTTCATATAATTTTTACCGCGTCTGATCTGGCAGGTATCCATATCATAAATTATTTCAATAAGCAATAAGGCGGGGCAGGCGGCTTTATCCTTGCCATCCGCTTACTTCAAATACCTTGACAGACTGTGATTTGCCTTTGACCTTGATGTTATCCAGGAAACGGGTTTTAAATCTGCCGGGAGTCAGGTTTGCTAATGTAAATTCGGAAATCATCAAAAAGGTGCCATAATCCTTGTTGGCACCTTCCAGCCGGGAAGCGAGGTTAACCGCATCACCGATCACCGTATAATCAAAAACCTGTTGCGATCCCATGTTTCCGATAATCACTGAACCGGTATTGATTCCAACGCGGCAACTTAGTTCCTTCCTTTAATTTATAATTACCTAAATTATCCTACTGCGGAATCTTCCGGATCGGGCCGAAGAGCAGGATCTGTTATAAGAGGATCGGGTGGATAATGGCGCAAGCATGTACAACAACACCAATGATCGGAAACGGTTTACTGTCGGACCCGGCTAAGCTCAGGAAAACTGGCTCATCCCGCCAGATACGCCCACCACAAACGTACCGGTAGCTTGCCCGGGTTGTTAGCGAAATGACCATTATGGGACTTCTTGAACAAAACACGCTGGGGAATATCCAAGGCGCCGGCAAAGCCCAGCTGTAGAAATTTTTCAGCTTTCACCTACTTATCAATAACATCACCATAGCTAAAAAATGCTGAATACCGTTTGTAGTGGTGAAGAAATGAATTTATGGTTTAAGTTATAAAAGATTGCTCAAACAAATTATCAACTTCATTTTCAACAAGCGCCTGAGGAGAACAGAACTTTTCAATCAGGTTATTACACAGTGTTGTAATTTCAGATCCCCCTCCGGATGTTCCCCCTATCTGCCGGACGAGCAGTGGTTTTCCTATCCGCTTCTATGTGTTTTTAATTTTCCAGCATAGCTTAATCCTTTCTTTATCAAAACCTACAAGCAAGTCGAACTGCATATAAAAAGTAATACAACCATCAAACACGATATTTGCGATTTTCGTTAAGACAAGATTGACATAGCGAAACACTCATGCTAACTGGAAATCGATAAAATAGAAATGGAGATCTGATAATGAATCATCCCATAAAACAACCAGATTTTTCCGACTCAGCTACTGTCTGGTGCCGTAATTCTGACGGAGATAACTATTCATTTGAACAATATATAGAGATGATTACATCCTTTCATGGCTTTGCCGCACCTGGGCTTGTTATCGGCGGGAAAATGCTTGACATCGCCTTAAATCAGCTTCCCAAAAAAATATTATTCGATGCCATGTCTGAAACCTCTCATTGCCTTCCTGATGCGATACAGCTTTTAACTCCCTGTACCATAGGAAACGGCTGGCTTAAAATTATCAATCTGGGACGTTATGCTTTAAGCCTTTATGACAAATACAATGGAAACGGAATAAGGGTATTCGTCGATACTGACAAATTAGAGAATTTCAAAGAAATAAAAGCATGGTTCCTGAAACTTAAACCCAAAAAGGAACAGAACACTCCTTTGCTTTTGGAACAGATCAGAAAAGCAGGGTCAGAACTTTTCAGTTTCCGTGAGATTAATGTCGCTCCCGATTTTCTTAAAAACCGCCATAAGGGACAAATCAGAATCTGTACCGTGTGCGGTGAAGCATATCCGTACGAACATGGACGTATCTGCCGTGCATGCCAGGGCGAATCTCCTTATCTGTCATCAGCAGAAAAATCGAAAGAAAGTCCAGCCCTTCAATCCGTTCCCGTGGAACAGGCATCCGGATATAAAATTTTACATGATATGACCCAGATAATTCCGGGTAAGAGCAAAGGACCTGCATTCAGACACGGACAGACCATTACCGCTGGTGATATTTGCAGATTACAGCAAATGGGGCGGCAGAATATTTATATTCAGGATAAAAACCATATCGGGAATGAATGGGTTCATGAAAACGATGCGGCAGTATCGTTTGCACAGGCAATGACCGGGCAGGGAATTATTTTTCAGAAGCAGCCTCATGAAGGAAAAATAAATTTGAAAGCATCTTGTGACGGACTCCTATCCGTGGATGAAGACCGGCTTGAGATGTTCAATATGATTCATGGTGTTATGTGCGCAAGCAGGCAAAATTGCACGACGGTTAAGAAAGGACGTGATGTGGCGGGGACCCGTGCAATTCCCCTTTATCTTCCGAGAGCAGATTTTGACAAGGCAATGAAGATACTTGAAGCAGCTCCTCTGTTTCGGGTAATCCCCCTCAGCAAGGCAAACATAGGAATTCTCGTCACAGGAACAGAGGTCTTCCGGGGATTAATAAAAGATAAATTTATTCCTATAATCAGTGCCAAAGCCGAAAAACTCGGATGTAAAATAATAAAATCTTTTATCGTACCTGATGACAGGGATGCAATCTGCGCCGGCATCAAAGATCTGATAGATGCAGGCACCGACATTTTGGTAACAACGGCAGGACTCTCGGTTGACCCTGACGATGTAACAAGGCAGGCTATTTC
>RPRI01000275.1 GCA_003818505.1 Desulfobacteraceae bacterium
GATACCGGAGGTAAAATATGAAAAAGACATCTAAAGAAAGTCTCCAGGTCGCAACGTTGCTTGGAACATGGTTTCGGGAGTATCTGCCCGCTCAGAAAAACGTAAGTTCAAACACAATCGAATCCTATACCTATGCTCTATCATTATTTTTTCATTTCCTTGAAATAAAAGCAGCTCTTACTTTCGATTCTCTTACATTTGATGCTTTTTCCAAAAAAAATATACAACAGTATTTGAAATGGCTTCGGGCGGAAAGGAATTGTTGCCCTGCTAGCTGCAACATCCGCCTAGCCGCAGTCCGGTCATTCCTACACTATGCGGCTGGGGAATGTATTCCGATGGTACAATACTGCCAATCCGGTTCACTTATACCACGAATGAAGGTAGAAAGCAAGCCAGTGTCATACCTCAGTAAGATTGCAATTCAGAATTTGTTCGCCCAACCAGATCAAAATACGAGGATAGGTATAAGAGACTTATCTTTAATGGTAATGCTATACGATTCAGCAATGAGGATTAGCGAGCTCCTTTCCCTTAAAATTGGAGACATCCGCTTTGACCTGGATGTTACTATTATAACAATCACCGGTAAGGGTAAGAAAATCAGAACAATACCATTAATGAAAAAAACTATGATACATATTGTAGCCGCCCGCGATAAAACTTAATATTTTAGACGAAAATCCCGATTTAATTAATAATAACTCGAAACAGAAAGGATAAAAGACAGAGGGATGCAGACCCTTGAAAAACCTGTATCCCTCCAAAAGACCATATTATTATAATATTCGACATTTTAATAAAAGACTATAGCTTCCAGACAATTATTTATAGCTTTTTATTTGGTGAATTCGACTTATGTCCATCCTGTAAAGTAGAGAATCACTTTAAAATCCATTCGAATTATTTTAAATATTATTACGAGGAGCAAATTCAAATCCTGGTACTATATTGCGGACAATGTGGAAAATTCCACGCCGTGATCCCTTCATTTTCTTTACCAGGAACCTCCCTGGGCAGCCAGGAAGTGGAGCAATTATATATTGGTATGAATAATAACCAAACCTATGCCGAAGCAGGGAAAGGGCTCCTGGAAAAGGGAATAAGTGAAGATCATCTTGGCTACATAGCTAAAAAAATGATTCCCAGGATGATCAATCATATGCAAACCATGTTCCCTGGCCCACGGCAAAACCAGGGATTACCCGAAGCAGTCAATGCCAGGATCGTTTATAATGGATTGGAGTACATTGAGCACTTTTTAAAGCCGGATAATTGTAAACAATTTATAACAAAAATCAATTTGTATTGCTTGGCGCACCAGGTCAACGCGATATTTTGCTCACGCTACAATATCATCGATCTCACCAAGCGTAAGTTAGGCGTTTATTCTTCAAATGAGCTGACCCCTCCCCCTGGGAATGGCAATGCATTAGACTCCACTTAATGCAAAAACAGGAGGAAAAGCATGAACACAAATGAGATTGAACAAAAAAAATTACTTATACAGGATTTCCGGTATTCAGTAATTGCGGAATTAGGGAACCCCTATCTGGAACCCGGTGAGTTATCAAGGCTTATCAAGGAGAAGGCTAAAAGGACCTACCAGATTCCCTTTTCGACAAAGACGGCAATCAGCAGAGCATGTATCAAGAAGTGGTATTTGCGTTACAAAAAATACGGAAAGGAGGCGTTGTTACCGGCAAAGAGAAACGACACCGGGAAATGCAAGGTATTGCCGGATAACGAAAAAGAGATTTTACTTGAGGAATTGGAGAACAACAAACATTTAACGGCAGCAACCGTAGTACGGAAGCTCCAGAAAGAGGGTAAGATTAAAAGTGAAGTTTCAAAATCGGCATTATCCAGATTGACGATAGCAGCCGGGTTGGATAAGAAGGCAAGGAGAAAGGCTATAGACGAATCGCAAAATTTGAAATTCGATTTCTTTTACCCGCTCGAGTGCATACAGGCCGATTGTCTTCATGGATTTCTTTTGCCCGATGCAAAGGGCAGGAAACGTAAAACAATTTTATTGGCATTTATCGATGATGCGACCCGCAGGATTTTATACGCCGAGTTTTCCTTTACCGAATGCTCCCTGGAATTTGAAAAAGGAATTATGCACATACTGAAATCTCATGGACGAATCGCCTGTGTTTATGTGGATAATGGTTCGACTTTCGTGTCAAATCAAACAAAGCGTATACTTGATATACTGAAGATCCATATTGCCCATTCGACTCCATACCGTCCCAAAGGACGAGGTAAAATAGAGCGGTTTTTCCGTACTCTCCGGGATCAATTCCTTAGTCCCCTGGATATTACATCCATAAAAAGCCTGGATGATTTGAATATGAGGCTTCATACCTGGCTTGAGACCGAATATCACCGCTCCCCTCACTCGGGACTCGACGGCCAGACTCCCCTGGACGCCTGGATGTCAAAATGCAAATATATTATCACGGTCGATCCTTCTGTAGATATTGACCGTGTCTTTTTTCATGATGCCAGACGAAGGGTGTATAACGATAATACATTTACTCTCAACGGTTATCTCTATGAAGTTCCTTTGACTTATAAAGGTTCGACAATCAAAGTTGTTTACAATCCGCATCTGCCTGTACCGCGCCCGATTATTAACGCCGATGGCAAAGACAGGGATACGGTTAAATTGGTCGATTCATACGCTAATTCAAAAGTAAAAAGAAATAAATCAATCAAACATGGTACATGCGAGCCTTCGGTTTCTCTTGCACAGATTCAACCTGCCGGACGGAATATTTCTGTAAAAGCGACATTATCTGCTGCTAAAATCAATTTAAGCGGGGAGGAGAGATGATTATGAACAGGGAAATGCTTAGTTATTTTAATTTATCGGAAATCCCGTTTACAAAAGAAATACCGTTTGATAAACTGCATCTGCTGCCTTCTGTTGAAAAAAATGTTCTGTCCGTTAAGATGCTTGTGGAGCTAAAAGGCATTGGTGTTATGACCGGTAAATCGGGTTCCGGTAAGAGCTGTGTTTTGAGGCTTCTTAAGCATCAATTGAGTTCCTCTATCTACAAAGTGCTGTATATTTGTCATTCGTCAATAAATGTAACGGAATTCTATACGCATCTTTCAGCCTGTCTTGGCTTGACTTCCAGGGGCAGACGCTCCACTATGTTCCGGGAAATCAAGGAAAAAATTCTGTCGTTGCATAGCGGACACATACATCCTGTGCTGATTATCGATGAGGCTGATCTTCTGAATTATGATATACTACAGGACCTTCGCCTGCTTACAAATTTCGATATCGACTCGCTTAATGCCATGACTGTTTTATTATGCGGCCAGGAATCGCTGCTGCAGAAGTTCAGTCTTTCCATCCTGGAACCATTGGCCAATTCCATTGTTGTATCCATCACCGTCGATCCCCTTCCCCAGGAAGAAACATATGCTTTTATCGAAAAACGCATTAAGGATTGTGGGAATTCAGCTGCTCTGTTCACTAAACAGGCGCTTGCTGTTATTCACCAGGCTTCTGGTGGTATTTTCAGAAGCATCGGAACTATCGCTCAATCTGCCCTTTACAAAGCCTTCTTATCTAAAGCTAGTGAGGTCGAAGCTGAACATGTCAAATCGGTGATCGAAAGATAGTTGCATGATGAGCGTAAAAAAATTGTCATCATATTCTTCAGTAGTGGTCAGATTTCTGCTATACTCAATGGCAAAGGATATTGGGCCATACACATTAATTCTTGTGCATTTTCTGACTCCATATCATGTTTCAAAATCCGAATGTTACACGTTAGATGAAATTATTACAGCCGATCTATTTCCAAAGAAGGCTATCGAGAGAGCCGCTTTCCGAACTATAAATCAACTTCCGGTTACCTTTAATACTTTTCTGCTGGAATTATTATTCTCATAAAAATACCAATACCCTGTTGTCTTACAACAGGGTTTTTTCTTTTAATCCAGTGATAAAAAATATTTTTATGCGGGAATATCCACTAAAAAGAGGATATTTGTTAGGGAAATTATCGTGGGAATCCTGGCTATTTAAGCGCGAGAGTCTACACATATCGATAAATATATCAAAGAATTCCATGGCGACAATCCTGATCCTCAAACTTATCTGTTCTATTCAAGAAACAATGGATTAATGAATAAACTTTCTCAGGATGCAATTTCATTGAGGCTAAAGAAATATTCGAGTATGGCATGTATAGTTTGCAACGAAGTCCCTCCGAATATACATTGCCATCAACTGAGGCATTCTCGAGCCACTCACTTACTACAAGATGGAATTCAAATTGTACCCATTTCAAGATTACTTGGACATGCTAACCTTAACACTACCATGGTTTATGCAATAGCATCGATTGAAATGGTAACGGAAGCATTAGCATCAATTGAAGGAGAAGCATTGAGTAAGCAACCCAGGAAATGGAAGAATCCAGAAAGTATAGCTAAACTATGCAACCTCAAAATGATAAAAAAGGAAGTATAGAAATAAATATAAATAATGCCGAGATTATTAGGTGAATTCTGTCCTAAACCTTTATGGGGTAAGGAAAATCAATAAATACTCGGCATTATTGATTCCTCGGCATTACAGACCTAATCCCGATCTCGGGATTAGGTCTGGTCATGGGATATTACCTATTTGAAGAGCGTAATCAAAGGTCTATTTTATTATCTTTATATGATTGTTGATATATTCAGCCGTATGATAGTCGGTTGGAGTATTCATCCTGAAGAATCCGCAGATCATGCCGGCAGGTTGATATCGGACGCCTGCCTGACGCAGGGAGTGGCAAGAGATCAATTAATCCTGCATTCGGATAATGGCGGGCCTATGAAGGGAGCTACCATGCTGGTGACATTACAGTTCCTGGGTGTACTACCCTCGTTCAGTAGACCAAGGGTATCAGATGATAATCCGTATTCGGAATCATTATTCAAAACCTTGAAATATCGACCAGAATATCCGGATAAACCGTTCAGCAGCATTGAGGATGCAGAGGTTTGGGTACAAGCATTTGTAAACTGGTACAATTATGAACACCTGCATAGTAGCATTAATTACGTGACACCCTATAGCCGAC
>RPRI01000276.1 GCA_003818505.1 Desulfobacteraceae bacterium
GAAAGGAAAGCCTGTCAGAATTTCAAAAGAGATATCGGGGAGGTTGGAGAAGAACCTAACTTAAAGAAAGATCCCAGTTCCACCAGCCTTCTCTTTTCTTCATTTCAATGCCGGGCGGCAAAGGCTCATTCAGATGAACGAACATGCTGTACCCGGCTTTCCTTAGCTCTTCCTTCTTATCGGTCAAATCAATCTTCCAGTTGGGATATATCCAGAAGTTCGAACCGTATCTTTTCACCCAGGCCTGCTCGCCTTTCGGGCTAACAAAAGGATACTCCGTCTTAACCTGGTCCGAAATCACTCTCGATATGGTAAGGGGCCAGTTTCCCGAAATGATGATTCCAAGAGGAAGTGGACTTTTCTTTATAAGAAGCAGGTAATCCTCCCGTCCAAGTTCAGGGCTTGCAATTACTCCTGAAAACCCCAGCGGTTGCAGAACCTTTACTGCAAGAACATTCGAAATATTGCAAAACGGTCCGGCCCATATATTAAGGCCTTTGGTGAGATCAAATAGCGCTGTCTGCCAGGGCGCGTTTAAAACAAAGTTACGGCGCCCTTTTTCAACGGCAATTGACGCCATCTTTTTTATTTCCTTTTCCTCATCAGGCCATATAACCGGCGGGAGCCACCACCACAGGGAGTTATCACCGATTTTTGCCGTCTGGCCGGGATCTTTTACATCAAGCCACAAACCGCTCTCTTTGCCTTTATAACTATCCGGGGAATTTCTGTGAACATAGACTTCATAAACAACCGGTTTATAATTAAATTTCTTTGGCAATTTCTCCTTAAACATCAATGCCGGCAGATCCTCGGGAGATGGCTTTTTCATCTCACCATCTATCCCGGACATCATTTCATCTAGCGCTTTTTCACGTCTGTCCGTAAGAAAAACAGGAACCCCCGCCCCGGGTTTTTTCCCCGAAGAGAGCTTTATATAAAGCCTCCCTTTTTTCGGCACAAATTTTCCCACGCGCAAAAGACCGGAAACACCTTCATCCTCATATCCGATGCGGAGATGGTCTCCCGGTAAAAGCTCCTCACTTGGCACAAGATATGGATTCTGTCCCGGCCCCTGAATTCTACCTATAGGAAGCCCGGAGCCTGTCTGTCCGTCTGAACTAACCGGATTCCATGGTCTCTGGGGAAGAAAATTATAATGGGTGCCTTTCCTGCCGAGAGCCCATTCAAGAAGCTCCATGGCGTTCTTTTTACTCGCCGGATCATCTCCCCGGTCCCTTAAGATTTTATATGCGCTTACGGTATAATAAACATAGTGAGGGCCTTTTTTGCGTCCTTCAATTTTCCAGGCGCTTATTTCGGGGAGAGGCAATAAAACCCTCGATAATACATCGAGGCTCAGGTCCATGCATGAAAAGAATCTGCCGGATTTTCCGCCCTGCGTGTAAAGCCTGCGGCAGGGCTGCACGCATCTTCCGCGCAGGCCGCTCTTTCCGCCGAAAAAACTGCTCCAGTAACATCTACCGGAAACTCCGTAACAAAGTGCTCCATGGACAAAAACTTCAAGAGTAAGATTTTCAGGACACGCGGCTGCGAGGGCTTTTATCTCATCGATTGAAAGCTCCCTTGGTAAAACAACCCTGTTTATGCCTAACTGCTCCTTTACAAGTTTCAATGCATAAGGAAATGATGCGTTGGCAAGTGTTGAGAGGTGGAGTTCGCCCGAAAAACCGGTTTGTTTCACAAGATCGACAAGAGCAATGTCCTGGATGATGAGTCCGTCAGGTTTGACCAGCCTTTCAAGCTGCACCAGCAGATTGCCGGCAGAAGAGAGGTCTTCCTGCTTTAAAAGGGAGTTTACGGCGACGAAAACCTGAACACCCTTTTCATGAGCTAGTCCGGAAAGAGGCGCAAGCTCTTCTACTGTAAAATTTTTCGCTTCCATGCGGGCGGAATAAACTTTAAGTCCGCAATAAACTGCATCAGCTCCGGCGGCTATCGCGGATAGGAACGATGCCTTGTTTCCGGCAGGTGCCAGTATCTGGGTCCTCTTTATGATTTCAGGTTTCAGGTTTATGGTTTATTGTCTCCGGTTTCGTATTTGTATAACGCCAGCTTCTTCCTTTTACTTAACAAAAAAATGGTCAAAACTTAGAAAAATATAAATTTTATCAAAACATTGCTCGTTTAATCTATATTTACAAATCAAACTCGTCAAGGACTTAGCAAAAAAATGGTGAAAATATCAGTCGGCTGGAAAAATTTTTCAAGTATTGGGACTGATGTGCCGATAATAAGAGTAATCTCATCTGCATATTGTGCCTGGATGATGGAAATTTATCCGCATCCGGAATTTCTTTCCGGATGGACACCAACGATAAAAAAATAAGAGGGAACATGTTTGTAATTATAGGCATTGTTGTTGTTCTTGGGAGTGTACTAGGCGGTTTTATGCTTGAAGGAGGACCTATCCTTGTCCTCATGCAGGCTGTGGAATTTCTCATTATTGGAGGCGCCGCTCTGGGAGCGCTTC
This sequence comes from Desulfobacteraceae bacterium, assembly GCA_003818505.1. Taxonomy (GTDB): domain Bacteria; phylum Desulfobacterota; class Desulfobacteria; order Desulfobacterales; family RPRI01; genus RPRI01. The sequence continues at coordinate 2,495 of RPRI01000276.1, forward strand.
TTATATCCGCCCCGGCCAGTCTTCTTAAAAAGATAATAGGAAAGATGATAGCTACTTTAAAGGCTTCTCCTGTCAATAAACAGACTTATCTTGATCTGCTCAAGCTTATGTTCGATATCTTTCAGTTAAGCCGTAAGGACGGGCTTATTGCTCTTGAGACCCATATTGAGAAACCTGAGAGCAGCGCCATTTTTAAGAAATACCCTCAATTTCTCAACAACCATCACATCCTCCATTTCATGTGCGATACGTTTCGCCTCGTTGTCATAGGAGGAGTGCCTGCTCACGACATGGAGATGCTTATGGACGGAGATATCGAGACCCATCACCATGACGGAACAAAGCCCGGCATGATCCTCCAGAAAATCGGAGACTCCATGCCCGGACTCGGGATTGTGGCTGCCGTGCTGGGAATTGTCATCACAATGCAGGCCATCGATGGCCCGCCGTCAGAGATCGGCCATAAAGTGGCTGTGGCATTGGTAGGTACTTTTCTTGGTATCTTTCTTTCCTATGGATTTATCCAGCCGCTTGCAACAAATATCGACATGGCAAATGACGCAGAATCAAAAGTTTTTGAAGCAATCAAGGCCGGGATGATAGCTTTTGCCAAAGGGCTCAGTCCCATGATAGCAGTAGAGTTCGCAAGACGTACAATACCGGGCGAATACAGGCCGGCGTTTCAGGAGATGGAAAAACACGTCAAGGGTAAAAAATAATGGGCGAAGAGAATAATAACCCGGTAATAATTGTTGTTAAGAAGAAAAACGGACATGGCGGTCATCACGGCGGGGCGTGGAAAGTTGCATATGCCGACTTTGTTACCGCAATGATGGCCCTTTTCATTGTTTTGTGGATTGTCGGGCAAAGCAAAGAGGTGAAGCAGGCTATCTCCGGATATTTCAAGGATCCTGGTGTATTTACGAGCGGGAGTGCAGGCGGCATCCTTCCTGATGCACAGAAACCGATGCCCCTGCCGCCTCCTCCGGTTGAGGTTGAAGTTGAGGTGGATAAGCGTGTTTCCGAAATGGAAGAGCTCAAAGCCGAGGCGGCAAAAATTTCGGGAACAATAGCTCAAACTCCGGAATTCAGCAGGTTTGCGGATAAAATAAAGGTGACTGTCACCGATGAGGGTTTGCGGATCGATCTTGTTGAAGAGTCGGAGGGCCTGTTTTTTGACATAGGCAAGGCGCACATAAAATCCGAAACTGTTAAACTGCTGCAGGTGATAGCAAAGGCTCATCTGTCGCCTCTTAAAAACAGCATTATAATAGAAGGTTACACGGATGCCAGGCCCTATGCGAATGCTGGATACTCAAACTGGGATTTAAGTGCCGACAGGGCCAACAGCGCGAGAAAAGTACTCGAAGAAGGGGGGTTGCGCAAGGATCAAATCCTTGAAGTACGCGGTTTTGCAGATAGAAAACTGATGGTACCTGATAAGCCTTTCGATTATTCCAACAGGCGGGTAAGTATTCTTCTGCCCCTTATAAACACTCCCGGTAAAACCCCCAAACCTGAAGCACAGCTCCAAGCCCCTGGTCAGCCCCCGGCCGGTGGACCGGCGGCAAACCTGGACATTGACATTGAAACAACAGTAAAAAGCGGACCATCATAATACAGGTGAAATTATCAAATGATTGAATCAGAGAAGAAACATATAATTCTTGTTGTAAATGAAGGCATTATATCTCCCGGTGTGATAGAAGATATCTTGAAGGGAGACGGGGCTTTTGACGTCCGCCTTGCTCATGACGTTTCGGAAGGGATCAGAATTGCGCTCGATATGAAGCCCTCTCTCATTATATGTTTTTGGAAGGTTTTTGAGAATTTTACCGACATTTGCCGTCAAATACCAAACGATGCCGATCCTTTTCCGCCTGCATTTCTCACTATTTCAGACGGAGCAGACGGCGCCGATATATCGGGATGCCTGGAACTGGGCGCCGATGATTATATTGACAATTCTTCATGTAATCATCTTCTCATCCCCAAGGCCCGATATCTGTTAAGCACCAGAAGTCTGAGTGAAGAACTCAGGGATCAACAGATACAGCTTGAAGAGATGAATGCCCTGTATGAAAGAAACTTCAAAAATTTCAAACAACTGACTTCAATTTTATTAGGCATCCTGGAAATCCGTATTCCGGGCGCAAGAGATCGTGCTGATACCGCAAAGGCTGCCGCAGAATTTATAACAGACAAACTTGGTATTGAATCAGGGAAAAGGCAAAATATTATTTTTGGCGCCATTTTACATGAATTGGGCAAAATAGGTCTTCCGGATGAAATCGTGGGGAAACATCATAATACCGTGCCGTCGGAAATGCTGACCGTGTTTAAAAATTATACGACCATAGGAGCTGTGATAATATCCACCATGACCGGGTACAGAGAATCTGCCGAGGCGGTCCATCATCAGCTTGAGAATTATGATGGTTCGGGTTTTCCCGACGGATTAATGGGAAATAACATAAACAAGGGCGCCAGGATACTTAGGGCAATTGTTTTTCAGGAAGATCTATACGACAGGGGCTTTTCAACAGATGCTATAATTGACAAGATCCGGCTCGCCATGCATAC
>RPRI01000277.1 GCA_003818505.1 Desulfobacteraceae bacterium
ATTTAATTTCGCTATTGGTGATGATATTCACATTCAGATGCCGGCCGACCTCGACCAGTTTGGGTGAGATCACTCACATGGCGCAGTCATTGGTCGGAAAGGTCTTATCCAGCCGGGCCATCATGCCCCCGATCGTCGGCAGCTTATCAACGAGATGCACGTAATAATCTGAATTGGCCAGATCCAGAGAGGCCTGCATGCCGGCAATCCCGGCTCCCACGACCATCACTGATCCACTTGTTTTGCCACTAACCGATCCCATGCTGACTCCTCTATTGTAGGTCTCTACACTATTATATATGTAATGGCAGGCTGAAGTCGGAAGACTGAAGGCAAATAATGTGTACCCTTGCCCCCTGCCTTCAGCCTTTAGCCGCTATCCTTTAGCCTTCAGCCTTTTTATAACACTCCGAAAACAGGCACACACTCAGTATGACCCTTGAACTCGATCATATTGGTCTGTTCCATGTCCGCCAGAAGATGAGAAATCCGTTTCAGCCCCAGCCCGATTCGCTGGCTGATGGCTCTCACGGATGTAAAACCGGCTATAATGGCCTGGCGGATCAACTGTTTGTGGTATTCCCGTTCAAGCACTTCATCCAGAATCGCCTCAAACCTTGCCTTATCCCACTTGCGGCCATATACATCTCCTTTGGCCAGGAGTTTTACTTCTTTTCCGACCATCCAGCGCAGGGTTTCGGCTTTCAAAGTTTCTTCCGCAGCCGCCAGCTCCATTGAATACAGCTCCTTATCGAATTTCCCCTGGGCCCTGACATTATCTATGACCGCTGTGGATATATCTACAAACCGCTGGGCTTCGGCAGAAGAAAGCCATGCCAGATGGAGACGGCCTTCACCGATACCGGAGAGCTTCAGAAGTTTTTGGGTCATGAAAATCTTTTTTTCAGCTTGAATATTACCTTCCAGGTAATGACAGTCGCCGAAATGTCAGCCGGCCACCAGAACCCCGTCGCACCCGCTTTTTAAAGCCTGAACAATGAACAGCGGATCCACGCGACCCGAACACATGACCCTGACGGTTCTCATATTCGAAGGATGCTGAAGCCTGGACACCCCTGCGAGATCAGCCCCTGCATAGGCGCACCAGTTGCAGAGAAACGCAACGATTTTGGGTTCAACTTGTTCCATTATAACACCTTTTCGATACTGATTAATAATTCTCCGTGTTAAACTGCCGCACAAACCGCTGCAACGATCTGGTTATCCCGGAAATGCAGCATATCAATGGCCTTCCTGGGACAGGATGAGGCACAAAGCCCGCATCCCTTGCAGGAAGCTGAAATATTCTTGGCTTTAAATCCCTTGCCTGCAACTTCTTCCTGTATAATGGCGCCAAAGGGACAGACTTCGGTGCAAAGACCGCAACCGATACACAGATCCCGGTTGACCTGAGAGACCAGCGGGGATATCTGAATGGATGACCTGGCAAGAACCGTGGCCGCGCGCCCGGCCGCCGCCATTGCCTGGGCAATGCTTTCATCCAGCGACTTGGGATAATGGGCCAGACCGCATACGAAAAGGCCGTCTGATGCAAAATCCACAGGCCTCAGCTTGGCATGGGCTTCCATGAAGAAATTTTCGGCATTGACGGGAACCTTGTAGAACGCGGCAATATCCGCATTCGGTAAAGGCTCGATGGCGGTTGCCAGATTCACCAGATCCGCATGGATCAAAAGCTCATTCCGGAGAATCGGGTCAAATACCCGAACGTCGAGCCCATCGGGTGTTTCGGTAACAACAGGTTTGTTTGCAAGGCTATAGCGGATGAATATCACGCCTTTTTCCCTTGCCTTTTTATAGAGAACCTCACGTTCGCCAAAGGTTCGAATATCCCGGTAAAGAACAAATACATCGGTTTGCGGCTGTTTTTCTTTTATGGCAATGGCCTGCGCTATGGATGCCGAACAGCAGATCCGGGAACAATAGGGCCGCTTTTCATCCCGTGAACCCACGCACTGGATAAATACCACGCTTCCCGCGCCGGCCAGTTTTTCAGGATGGTTCTCCAGATCGTGCCACCTGGTGACAGACGGGTGTTTGCCGTAAAGATATTCTTCGGTTCCGACCGCCTGGCCGCCGGTTGCCATGATGGCAACGCCGTGTTGAATTAAATGGGTTTTTTCGCCGGACCGGACACTGGTTTCAAAATTTCCCACAAAACCGGAAGCCTCGACAACTTCAGCCTGGGTCAAAACCGTAATCCCGGTATGACGGCTGACGCGTTCGATCAGATCTTTCAGAAACCGCCGAACATCTTCCCCTGACCAGGTCTTGTGCACATCCCGGGCGGATCCGCCAAGGCTGGCTGATTTCTCAACAAGTGTCGCGCCAAAGCCCTGGTCCGCAAGGCTGAGCGCTGCAGTCATGCCTGCAACGCCCCCGCCGATGATAAGAGCTGATTTATTGACGTTTACCGACAGAGAAGGAATCGGCTCCAGCAGCTTTGCCCTGTTGATCGCCATCCGCACCAGATCCTTGGCCTTCTCCGTTGCCTTATCCTTTTCTCCCGAATGAACCCAGGTGCACTGATTCCGGATGTTGGCCATTTCGAACAGATAGGCGTTCAGTCCCGCATTTCGAATGGTTTCCTGGAACAAGGGCTCATGCGTTCTCGGCGTACAGGCAGCTACCACTATGCGGTTAAGTTTCTGCTCCCGGATGATCTCAACCATTTTATCCTGCGCATCCTGGCTGCATGCAAACAGGGGCTCTTCGGTAAAGACAACATTACCAAGCTCCCTGGCATATGCGGCAACAGCCGGAACATCGGCAATTCCCCCGATATTGATGCCGCAGTTGCAGACAAATACTCCGATCCGCGGTTCCTCATCCTTAACTGCCAGCTCATCGGGAAAGATTTTATCCTTTACCAGAGATCCTCTGGCCGCTGACAATCCGATCCCTGCTGAACAAGCCGCAGCGCTTGCTTCAACCACGGATTGCGGTATATCCTTTGGCCCCTGAAGCGCTCCGGCAACGTAAATGCCATCCCGTGAAGTGGAGACCGGGGCGAAATCGGAAGTCTTGACAAATTTGTATGAGTTCATCTCCACGCCGAGTATCTTGGCGGTCTCGACGGCCGATGCTGCCGGCTCCATGCCCACTGAAAGAACCACCATGTCGAAGTTTTCTGACACCCGTTCCCCGGAGTCTGTTGCGTAAACCAGGTTAAGTGTTCCGGTTTCATCGATTTCAGTAATGGTATGAACCCTGGAGCGAACAAAACGTACGCCTTGGACCTTGGCCCGTTCATAATATTTTTCGAAGTCCTTGCCGTGGGTCCGCATGTCCATGAAAAAGATGGCGGGCTCAAGCTCCGGTCCCAGGTGCTCCTTTGCAATCACCGATTCTTTAATGGCATACATGCAGCAGACAGATGAGCAGTATTCATTGTCGCATCGGTTAATATCGCGTGATCCAACGCACTGGAGCCATGCGATTTTTTTAGGCTCTTTTCCATCCGAGAGACGATGAATGTGGCCTCCGAAAGGCCCCCCGGCAGACAGAATTCGTTCGAACTCCATGCTGGTAACAACATTGGGAAATTTGGCGTGCTGGTAATTATCAAACCTGTCCGGATTAAAAGGAGAAAATCCGGCAGTTATTATAACCGAACCTACATTGAGGGTAATATCCTTTTCGACATCATCAAATTTTATGGCGTTTGTCGGACAGAATTTTTCACATGCCCGGCATTTGCCTTTCTGAAAATAGATACATCTCTCTTTATCGATGGCATACTTCAGCGGCACTGCCTGGGCATAGGGAACGTAAATGGCTTTTCTTTTTGCCAGCCCTTCATTAAAAGGGTCTGAGGTTTTTGCAGGACATTTTTCCGCGCAGGTTCCGCAGGCAATACATTTTTCCATATCCACGAAACGGGGGGACTGTTTGATGGAAACGGTAAAATTCCCGGAATCGCCGGAAATAGCGGTAACTTTGGAAAGGGTGAGAAGTTCGATGTTCATGTGCCGGCCGACCTCGACCAGTTTCGGGGAAATAATTCACATTGAACAGTCGTTTGTGGGAAAGGTCTTATCCAGCTGGGCCATGGCGCCGCCAATGGCCGGGCTTTCTTCAACCAGGTAAACATAGTATCCAGCCTCAGCCATATCCAGAGCCGACTGCATACCCGTTATACCGCCGCCCACAACCAAAACAGATCCTACCGGAGTCTTGTTGCTCATAATTGTCTTCCTGTTTTTCTCGGTAATTTAAGGGTCTCCGACACAGCAAACAATCCATTATTATGATGGACAACCACAGCAGATTCATGCATCAATCTCGTTCTGCCGTTGTCAGAAAAAAATCCGGAACAGCATTATTGCTTAAGTATTTCTTTTTCCGTATAATTCAATTTGTGTCAAGGAAATTATAATTGCTAATTTCCTTTTTCAGACTCAATTATTTATCTTTAAAACAAACCTGATGAGCTCGTAAAAAGCTCAAGTTCAAGGCGTCGCAAATCCCGTGTGATGAGGTGTATTCATCGTACGCCCCAATCACAACGGGATTAAGCGCAACGAAGACACGAAGTGAAGCTTCAGCGCCAATCGGACTTCCAACGAGTTCGTCGAATATAGATTGCCGCAAAGCGGCATAAAATTGCTTTTTACGAAGCCGTCAAACCTGCCCTTATCACAAATATCACCTGATCCGGACCAGCTCCAGGAGCAATGGGGAAACAGGCTTTGTCAAATGTAATTAATAACTTATTAAACAGCACTTCATTTTATAAAGACCGAAGAGATTTCTTGCCAAATAAATAGGTATGTGTCAAGGATATAATAAGGATGAGAGATAAAAATATGTCATCTCCGGCAGTAAGAAATCGCCGCTATCATAATTACCGAAAACGGCTTTGAGCTGAATTCGGTAATTTTTTTTGTAAGTAGGCGGAACAATTTATAAAGCAAGGGATAAGTTATACCACAACGGGGAATGCACCGATGTAAATGTTTATTTGACAATAAACAAAAAATTATGATATTTCAGTAATATATAACAATTTTATTATTATCTTGCGCCGTTTTTTTGAGAGGAAAGAATGAATAC
>RPRI01000278.1 GCA_003818505.1 Desulfobacteraceae bacterium
TGCATTCTTTATCGTCAGTGCTTTCATACCATCCTCCTGTTTTTGAATTTAATATTCATCCACAGGAGATATTATTGAATAAAACATTTATTATGTCAAGTTATTTATGACGTTAGCTATAATATTAATAGCTTTTAATATAAGATAAAATTAAAGAATGAATAACAAAATATCGGATACCGGATGCATCAGCAAGCAGATTAATTTTTTATCCGGCGGTTTTCGTTTACATGGAATTCTCCATCTTCCATCCGAAGAGAATCCGCCCCTTGTAATTGGTTCCCATGGTTTTGAAAGTTCCGGAGATTCTCCGAAGCAGATAGCACTTGCAGAAAAGTGCAATAAAGCCGGTATTGCATTTTTCAGATTTGATCACCGCGGATGTGGATATAGCAAAGGCAATTTCCAGGAAGTTACAAACATAAAATCAAGATACGAAGATCTGATCTCTGCTTATAATACTATGATGGAAATAAAAGCCACTTCAAATCATACCGGCCTTTTTGGAAGCAGTTTTGGGGGAACCGTATGCCTTTTAGCAGCTGAAATAATACGGCCTTCATCAATTGTTACCTTTGCTGCTCCTGTCAGAAGTTCCGCAATAGCCGAAGCAATCAATAAACTGGACATATCAGAAAAAACCCGGTCTTTTTTTCATAGAAGTAATTTTCAGTTTGACATTTCTGACAAGCTCGCATTAACCGATCACATACTTGTTGTACATGGAGACTGCGACAGTATTGTTCCTGTTTCAAATGCCTTAGAGATATACAGAGATGTATCGGAACCGAAAAAACTTCTCATTCAGCAAGGTGGAGATCATCTGATGAGCAATCCGGTTCATCAGCAGGTATTCATGGAAGAAGCCTTAATTTGGTTCAAATCTCATTTATGCAATTGACGATGTTTCCTTTACGGTAAATAAAATCCAGAGATCCAAGTGAATCCGGAAGCTTTGAAGGATCTCCTTTTGTCACAAGAAACGTAGCAGCTCTACCTTCAGAAATTACTCCAATGTCTTCTATTCCAAGCAGTCTTGCTCCATTACAGGATGCGCACTTTATGGCCTCCGGCAATGAATATCCCGCAGTAACGAACAATTTTAGTTCTTCTATTATACCTGATCCGTGATGCACTCCGATGCTTCCGGCATCAGTCCCGAGAGCGACCGTAACGCCAAGCCCCCTTGCCTTTGAGATCTGTTCAATCTGGTGATCAAGATTCATGCATGAAACTTCATATTCAACACTACCATGTTTCAGATGTTCTGCGTATCCTTTCATGGTACAGGCAGTCGGAACCCAGACAATACCTTTTTCAGCCATTGCTTTCATGTTTTCAATTCCCATGAAAAAACCATGTTCAATCGAATTGCACCGGGCAGCAATAGCAGCTGCTATCGGTTTTTTGCCGTTAGCATGAACCATGACTTTGCGGCCGCATTTTCGGGCAATCTTAACTACATCCGACAGCTCTTCAGCGCTGAACTGCAGAAGAGTCTCCTTCCCGAATTCCCTCAAACTGTTCAAGCCCGAATTTACTACCTTTATATGGTCCTTATCCTCGTGATCATTTTGTATCGCTTCTGCAAGAGAATAATTCGCCTGCAGCGGTCGTCCAATCAGTCCGCCATATCTTCCGCTACGATGCCATCCCCTTCCGGCAACTCTGACTACTATAGGCGCTTTTTTAATTTCAATATATTCATCCCTGTAACGCAAAGCATAAGCATGTTTATCTCCACCGTCACGGACCGCCAGGATACCGTACGATAAATGCCGCTTTATATGCTGCGTAATTAAACCCTTTATTTCATCAAAGCCTGCACCGAGCTGTTTCTCACGGGCAACAGGATCATCTGTCCCTGACATGCAAAGATGAACATGGCTGTCAACAAGACAGGGTAGAATAGTAGATGAGCCGTAATCCGTTGTTTCTCCTACCGGAGAATCCCTGGCAAAGGAATCATTTATTGAGATAATCCTTCCATTTTCAATTTGTAGTCCGATATTTTTCCGGACAGGACCACCTGTCCCGTCAATTAACCATCCCACATATATATTTTTGATGCCGCTCATATAATACCCATGCCCGAAATTCGAATATCGATCCATGACGTAAGACTCATGCCCTATGTATTAGGCCTGCCCATCCGAACTCTCGATCCCTCAAATTTCCGAATCCCTTAATCATGTACCGGATGCCGGTCCAGAAAATTCCTGACAGCTTCTCTGTATCCAGGCGTACAGCTTGAATCACTGTGGTCCGCACCTTTTGCCACAAAGAGCTCGGCCTGCCCCGATACAAAACTGTTTTTCAGTTTTTGGGCAAACCTTAGGGGAAAACGCGCATCCTTTTCTCCATGAATAAGCATTACGGGAATTCTTATCCCAGGTGCAATATGCGCAGGGCTGACGCTGTCAATATTGTTTCTATATAAGATATCCATAAGAAAAAGGATGGCAGGCGCGAAAAATACCCCGAAGAAAGTATTAAACCATCTGTAAAGGCTGCGAAGAGCTTCTTTCGTATAAGCATATGAGGCTTCAAGGAAAAGGATCTTAACCCTGCCCTGATTCCTGCCGGCTGCAATTATCGCTCCTGCTGATCCTGCTGAATGTCCGTAAAGCAGAACCGGCTTGCCTATCCAGTCCATTACCGATTCTATATCTTCAGCAAATTTTACAGCATTCATGAATTTACACCGGCTCGACCCTCCATGATCCCTTGCGCTGTGTATAACTGCTGTAAAACCCCATTCCCCGAATATCCTTGCCCTCCCGACCATGCGGCCCCGGTTTCTCCCCCATCCGTGCGCGAAAAGAACAATCCCTTTCGATTTTCCTTCCGGCTCGATTCTCCAGACTTCAAGAAATCCTCCGTTTTGCGCAGGAATTGTTTCATCTATGATCCTGCCCCAGTCAGGAGTATCGTTGACCGGATTTCTCGGATACTGATGAACAACGTAAACAGATACAAGTACTAAAGCAATATATAAAGCGGCTATTAAACTCAAAACGCCATAGAACAGTTCCATCATAAGCTCCCGGACTACAAATATTTTTCTTAAAGAAGTTCCCTTCTTAATTGATCGAGTGCTGTTACTGCAAATACTTTCTTATTCATCAAACGGTCTCCGAACTGAAAAACAAAACGGAATCCTTTGACTTCAACCGGTGTTGCAAGACCGATGCAGATAGTTCCAATCGGTTTTCCCTCCATTCCGCCTGCCGGACCCGCTATTCCACTCGTTGAAAGACCGTATGTTGCGCCTGCAATTCTTCTTGCACAAACGGCCATCTCTTTTGCCGTCTCCTCATGGACAGCACCGTATTTATCAATTACAGCCTGCTGAACTCCAAGCAACTTTACTTTTGAGTCATTTGAATATGTGATACCCGAAAAAAGAAAATAGTCCGAGCTTCCGGAAATATTTGTAAGCATATTTGAAACAAGCCCGCCTGTACAGCTCTCGGCAACTGCAAGTGTTGATTTTTTCGTTTTAAGAAGGTTGCCTACAACAAGTTCCATCGGCTCCCCTTTTGTTGAAAGGGCCCTGTTGCCCAATTTAGTTAGAACACTTCCGGTTGCCCTTTCAAGAAGTTCCAAAATTTTTTTTTCATCTTTTCCCCTTGCATACAGTTTAACATGAATTTCGGGGAAAGTGGCCCGCAGGCCCAGCCTGATACCAGGATAAGCGTCTATTACGCTCATAAGATTCTCGTTTACTGCCGCCTCTGTAAGACCGAATGTCGATATACTCCTTACAAAACTGTATTCTCTGGCACCTCCCCAAAGCACGGCTATTTCCGGTAGTACCTTCTCCGAAAGCATCTTTTTCATTTCCGAAGGAACACCGGGAAGAAAGAAAAATAGACAGTTTCCTATTCTGATTGCAAAGCCTGGCGCAGTTCCAGCGGGATTTTCTAGACATTTTGAGCCTTTTGGAAGCAAAGCCTGCTTTTTATTTAAAGGATTCATAAGCCGCTGCCTCTTTTTGAAAAAATTCTCAATCGAGAGGAGAGCTGCTTTATCCTCGTATAGTTCGGTATCTGCTGCCATTGCAGCTGCTTCTGTAGTAAGGTCATCAGTGGTAGGCCCAAGTCCGCCCGTGACAACAGCCACATCTGCACGGGCGCCAATCTCTTTTATGATGGAAGAAATAGCATTAAGATCATCACCCACTGTGCTGTGTCTTGTAACCTCAAGCCCTACCTCTTCAAGCACTTCGGCAATATGGGCCGAGTTGCTGTCCACCAGTGCACCTGAACGGATCTCATCACCCGTTGAAAGAATCTCCGCAATCATTACCGGTTCTCCTTTAATATCATATAGTTGAATAAAACCCTTAATATTATTACACTTTATGAAATATTCACTTTCCCGTCAACCATTTCGGCTCGGTTTAGCTTTAAAGCCTTATTCTGATAGCATTTTTAAAATTTGATCGCATTCACAGAAATAATGACGTTCGGTAATTGATGAACCCCAAAAAGAGCGATGTCAGTGGGACCTTAACAAAACATTGGATGAAACAGGTTTTCGGCATATCAAAATATTACTCTTTGATTTGCTGCATCCTTCTGTCCTTAGGATTTTAATTGGTCTGGTTTCAAGGATTGGACGTATTTTCGAGTTAGTCCCGATTCTTCGCAAGTTCTCTGGTTCGTTGTAAATAAAGGCTATTCGCCATTAAAGATAATATCATGAATATTGAGTTGACCAAAATTTTCAGGGAAGATATCTATCACATTAGATGTAAATGGCATATCATATTTGCCACATATGCTAAAAAAAGCGGTCAGACTGATGTCAATCTGACCGCTTTTTTATTATGGCGTCCCCAAGGGGATTCGAACCCCTGTCGCCGGCGTGAAAGGCCGGTGTCCTGGGCCGGGCTAGACGATGGGGACATGTTTATCGTCACATCTTTGAGCCGTTTTGGTGGGCCGTGCGCGACTTGAACGCGCGACTCTCTGCTTAAAAGGCAGATACTCTACCGTCTGAGTTAACGGCCCGTAAAAAAGAGCCTTCTTTTACCACAAATTTTCAGCTTGTCAATAAA
>RPRI01000279.1 GCA_003818505.1 Desulfobacteraceae bacterium
ATCCAAGGCCACTCTTCAGGGAGTGGTCTTTTTATTCTGCAATACATTCCACAATTCTACATAATATGGTATGATATGTGGAGTGTTTTTTGGGAGGATGAGAGTATGAATGAAAAAGTTGCTATTTTTATGGACTATGATAATCTATATTGAACGATGCTTGAGCATTATGGCCTAGACCCATTAATTGAGTTAAATATTAAGGACGAAAATGGTATCGAAACATGCATAAGAGACATTGCTGATGCACGTAATTGAACATTGCCAATTTTACAGGTTTACAGGGATCATAAAAATAAATTTTTTCGCAAAGTAATGCTGGACTTTCTTTTTGTTGTCAGTTAGAATGAGATGGGAACAAATATACAAGGAGAATGTCTATGAAAGAAAAAATAGTAATTTGTGGCCGTGATATCTCAGAAAAGGATATAGAAACAACAGTTTTTATTGTCGATAACTTTGGCAGTTTTAGCAGAACCGAATTAGCAAAAACTGTATGTGAGTGTCTGGATTGGGTAACGTTAGCAGACAAGCCTAAGGTAGAGGGTGGAGTAAAACTACTGGAATATCTCGAAAGCATAGGAGAAATTGTTCTTCCACTCAAAAATGAAAAGATGGCTGAATGTGGCCGACGAGCTATGAAGGCTATCAAGATAACAGAGAAGACGGATCCAAAGCGGGAATTAACTGGAGAGCTATCTGATTTTTCGCCCATTGAACTCAAATTGGCTTATACACAGGGAAGTATAGAGTTATGGAAGGAATATATTGAAAGGTATCACCCACAGAAATATGCAAAGCCATATGCTGCCAATATTAAATATTTGATAAAGTGTAAGTCAAAAGTTTTAGGCTGTATGCTTTTTTCTTCATCAGCTTGGGCATTGGAAGATAGGGATAAATGGATAGGTTGGAGTGAATATGATAGGTCACAGCGGTTGATGTATGTAGTTAACAATACCAGATTTTTACTTTTACCGTGGTTAAAAATAAACAACCTGGCGAGTCATGTTTTAGGGAAAGCAATAAAACAGTTACCAAGGGACTGGCTGAAGGAATACATGTATGAACCGGTATTGCTCGAGACATTTGTGAACTCTGAATACAAAGGTACTTGTTATAAAGCGTCAAATTGGATAAAAATTGGCAATACAAAAGGCAGAAGCCGACAAGATAGTCACCATAAATATCTCTCATCTCCCAAAGACATATATATGTACCCCTTGTGCAAAGACTTCAGGAAATATCTTACGGGGGAAAAGGAACCGAAAATCAGGGTCAGGAGCTGAAAAAGAAGGTGGTGATACAAATGATAAAGGCAAGTAAGAAAGTTCTACGGATGCAGAAGAGAAATGCATCGCGGGAGGCAGAGAAACAGGCGCGAAAAGAAGAAGTTAGAGGAAATATTTGCAGGAAGGCTGATAGGAATATATCAAACCGAAAATGTAAATTTGAAACGGCACTTGATGAAATAAAGGACAGGTATGAGTTAGCGGCAGAAACGCTAAAAGTGTATAGTAGATACCTTCCAGGGATATTGAAGGATTTATCGGAAATAGAAGACACCAGGAACCCTAAGAAAATAACACACAAGCTATCGCTTTTAATGCTTTATGGTATATTCGCTTTTGTATTTCACATGTCGTCAAGACGTGATTCAAACAGTGAGATGACAACGGTATTTATGGAGAACATGCGGGCATTTTTCCCTGAACTTGAAAGTCTTCCCCACTCCTGTACTCTAGCTCGTTTGCTGGAGGACATTGATGTAGGGCATATTGAGGATGTTACAGTTGATTTTTTAAACAAGCTGATAAGGGATAAGAAACTAGTAAATTATATGGTCAACAAGCGGTATCTGATAGCGATTGATGGGGTACATAAATTCACCAGGGAACGGGAATGGTGTGAAAACAGCCTTAGAAAACATAAAAAAGGTGAGCCTGAAGGCATATATCAGTATTATGCAAGTGCATTGGAGGCGTCGTTAGTGTTACCTGAAGGTCTGACAATACCGTTCATGACAGAGTTTATGGATCGTAGTGAATATGGAGATGAAGGTACGGACACGGAAAAAAAGAAACAGGATTGCGAGCTGAAAGCATTTAAGCGGCTAGCATGGAGGCTTAAGGAACATTTTCCCAGGCTTAATATAGCAGTAACGTTGGACGGCTTGTATGCCAATGGACCTCTGATAGAACTGTGCCAGAGCTATGGATGGGATTACATGATTGTGTTGAAGGATGGTTCATTGAAAACAGTTTGGGAAGATATCAAAGGCATAGATGAGATAGGAAATGTAGAAGAATACTCGGGAACTGAAATAAATGGTGTAAGACAGAAATTCCGGTGGGTAAACGATATTGACTACAGGTATGGGGAGAACGGTACAAAAAATGTTAAAATGAATGTCGCGATGTGTATTGAAACAAGGAACGAATTTGACCAGAAAACGGGCCAGGAAATAGACAAGACAAAGAAATTTGCATGGATATCCTTCAAAGAAATAAACAAGAAAAATGTTGAGACAAGGTGCAACCTTATGGGTAGGCCGCGTTGGAATATTGAAACACAGAATTTGGTTGAAAAGCATCATGGATACGCATATGGACATTGTTTTTCGTACAATTGGAATGCAATGAAGGGATACCACTATCTAATGCATCTTGGACATATTTTAAATATTATGACGCTTTACTCTTCCAACCTGATAGGAAGGGTCAAGGAGAAAGGTGCAAGGAGAACGATCAAGCTAATATGGTTGGCCTTCAAGGGAGAAATACTTGATATTGAAAGACTTAAAATGATGATACAAAGCAAATACCAGATAAGATTAGCTATCTGAAGCAATTTTAAGAGGGGAGTGATGTATAAAAGAAATTAGCATGATGAGGAAAAACAGGCATCCATACTGCAATTATCGTTAGTATAATTGTGATATAGGGTTATATTTAGAAATAACATATTAATACATTTAAACAAAAGTTTGAGTGAATATAAGTAATGTTGATTATTATTGAGGCCAAAAAGTGGTTTGTACAAACACAATAAATAATTCGTGCGTCAGCACTGGGTGATACTATGAACATTGGAAAAGCAAATTCCTATCATGGTATCATGGAAAGAAGCTGCAGCCTTGCGTGAAAGCGGAGAATTATTAGGGTTTGCGGACAGAATCATTTGTCCGGTTGTTGCAATTCATGGCGAGTATGATCCTCATCCGGTTGATGGGGTAAAACTTTCACTTCGAAATAAGTTTAAAGATTTTATTATGTACACTCTCGGTAAATGTGGGCATAGCCCATGGAAAGAAAAGCATGCATATCAAGAGTTTTATGAAATATTGGGAAAAGAACTGGAGGAATAATAAATGAGCAGCGAAGTAATAGAAAGTCATCAACCCTTGTTGGACATAGTTTTACAGGTGTATTGGGTACAGTTGACGAAAGTGGCAATCTCCAGCTTAAGGCAATGATTAAAACAGCCGCAAATGGTCTCAAGGAATTCTGGTTTTGTTCCAATACGTCTTCGAAGAAGGTAGAACAGATACAGAAAAACCCTAATGCCAACCTTTATTTCTTCGATGAGAAAACCTTCGAGGGCTTGATGCTAACCGGCAAAGCGGAGGTTTCTTATGATGATGTAAAGAGGAAAGAGTTCTGGAATGACGGAATGAAAAAATACTACCCTTTGGGCTATACTGACTTAGATTTTGCATTGATTAGATTTACTGCAAGCAAGGGCAACTATTATCATGGACTTAAGAATATTGATTTTGATATATGAAAGGTCATTGGTGAAGAAAAACTCAACTAAGGGGGATAATAATTATTATATACCTCGTTCGGCATGAACAAACAGATTGGAATTTATTAAGGAACGGTGCAATAATAACTTCCGATACAATTTTGCTACACCGCGCATCGTTCCGCTGAGCGGCCCGCAAAAAATCGGAAGTAATATTTCATCCGTTCCTAAAAAGATTTAACGGTTGTACAGATGCATATTTGAATCAAACAGGAATAGCGCAGGCAAAGCTGCAAGCTGAGAACTTGAAGAGTGTCAGTTTTGATGCGTGTTTTTGCAGTCCACAAACACGAGCGCGCCCAGGGAAGAGAGTCATCGGTAGCTATACAGGATACAGGAACAGGTTCGATAGTTGGGGTTGGCTTTTCCAGCTTTTTACCACGGCCTTTGTATTCGGGTAGAACCCAATCGGAACGCTGTTGCCATACCAGATTCTTTGCATGAACATTCAAAAAAAACCAAACGGTTTTATCATCCAGCAGGCCACCAAGTTCAAGAACCTCTTTTCCGGTCAGACCGATTTCATTCAAAATATCGGGATTCCAATCAGGTTTATGCAGCATTATGTTAGGCATCCTCTTTCGCACCTTTTTGGGGTTCGGTTGGCGACAGGGATCCTGAGCTATGATACGTAGAAATTTCCGGTTAAGCAAATATATGAAAACACCTTTTCGGTTCCCGTGATATACGAAGGTTTTCCCGACTTTACTGAATCCACGGGTTTCTCCGAGATAGCGCCAGTTAGCTGCAACAGGCACAAAGAGACGAATGGAGCCGCTTTATGCCTAATTGCCAAAGTTAAACCAAAGTTAATACCTCGATTAACGAATGCTACTTACCGATAATAAAATCATTAATAATACTCTCATTATCACTAAGCCATTTTAACCAATAGGAGTTGTTATATTCCAAACACTGTGCGGGCGCTTCTAAAATCTCAGGCATAATACCAATTATTTCTATGTTTCCTTTCTTAGTCTCTTCTCGAATAAATGGAATCGCATACATGCCGCAGGATAGTATCCTCTTCTTTGCATCGAATTTTTCCTTATGATTTGACGAATTGTTAAATTTTATAATACTTTCCTTAACAACAACAGGAGCTTTTGAAACAAAATCATCATATTCGTTAGCCCATCTAATTCTGCCTGCCGAATCATTATCAGCATAAACAAGATTCTCATCTTTTATCTTTGATATTTGTAAAATAGCATACATCAATGGCAAGCCCCAATTGTTG
>RPRI01000280.1 GCA_003818505.1 Desulfobacteraceae bacterium
CTGTTACGGCGATCAGAAATCAGACGGTATTGTTTCTGAACCGGGTTTTCCCGGAAAGAGCAATAAGCGAATACTTATTGGGAAAGGGTGAATTTCGAAACTATTCATATTCACCCTTTCTTTTCATAATCATTAACATCCAGACTTCTGAAAATCGTTTGGTAGGTGAAGAGTGGTATTTTTGACGGTGCGAGCAGTCGGAAATAATTTCAGGAGGTTGATTCAGAGAACTCCTGAAATCAGTAAATAACATGAGCAAGAAAAAGTTGCATATTCCAGATGGTAAAGAGCATCTGATGGCCAACTTTCGATTTGACAGAACAATGGATATTAGATAACTCTCTGATAAATAAAACTCATCTTTCTATACAGACAAAATTATTTATCATTACGGAAAAAGACATCAGATGGAAAATAGGTCAAGGACAAATTACGAACTGCTCGAAGAGATATCTGCCCTGAAGCAGCAAATAAAGGAGCTTGAACAATCGGAATCAGAGCGCAAGCTGGCTGAAGAAGCGATGCGGGAGAGCGAGGGTCGTTTCCGCGGCATGGCCGGGGAGATGGCAGTCATCGCCGAGATCAGCAGGGTGATCGGCTCGACGTTGAAGATTGACGAAGTATACGAGCGATTTGCCACCGAGGCGAAGAAACTGATCTCTGTCGACAGTCTTGCCATTAATCTGTACAAATATCAAAATAAAACCATGCGCGTTGCTCATGTTTCCGGGGTTAGTATTGATCATAGGAAACAGGGTGATCCACTTGTCTTGGAGGGATCTTTGAGTGAAGCTGTAATACGCGCACAAACCGGCCTTCGCATTCAGCCTGCGAATATTGACGAGATAGTCAGCCGGTTTCCCAGACTTTTCCCAATATTTCATGCGGGATTGCGGTCTATCATGTGTGTTCCCCTTGTTTCCCGGGATGAGGTGATCGGCGTCCTGCATTTCCGCTCGAAAACGCCGAATGCATACACAGAGCGGGATCTCGGGCTGGCGGAAAGGATCGGGGCGCAGATCGCCGGGGCGATTGCCAACGCGCAACTGTTTTCCGAACTCAAGCAGGCGGAAGAGGCGCTGGAACGTGTACACGATGAACTGGAACAGCATGTGGCGGATCGTACGGAAGAGTTGATGCGGGTTAATGAGGATTTACGAACAGAGATCACCGAGCGCAAGCAAGCGGAGGCTGCGCTTCGGGAGAGTGAACAAAATTACCGTCTGCTGGCTACTTACCATAAGCAGCTAAATGATATTTCCATTGGGTTTACCGCGGCATCCAGCACAGAGGATCTTTTAAATAGAATTGCTGATTCATTCCGTCTTCTTACAGGTGCTATTGCCGCTACTTTTTCAGTTTATAATAATAAGACACGGGACTTGAAAGTCGTATCACTATCGACCGACCCAATATCAAGCAGTAAAGTGGAATCCATCTTTGGACCCGGGTTGTTTGAAATTCGCATGCCGGTCAGCGCAGAGGATATGGAGCATATGCTCCGTCAGGGCGTTCGTAGACCAAAAGATCTGTGTGAGCTTTCATTCGGAATAATACCGCAAGACATATCTGATGCAGTCATGAACGCAGTCGGGTGTCGGCAAATAATTGCCATCGCTATTAGTTATGCTGAAGAACTGGTCGGCACTTGTATAGCATATTTGCCGGGGGATCAGCCGGTAGTGCCGGACGATGCACTGAAAACTTACATATATTTATCAGGACTGACCGTCCAACGCAGATGGGCAGAGGATGCGTTGCGAGAAAGCGAAGAAAAATACCGCTTAATAGCGGAAAACACGGCTGACCTGATATCTGTTCTGGATATGAATCTGCGCTTTACCTATGTCAGTCCGGCCAGTATGCGTCTCCGTGGGTTCACCGCAGAGGAGGCCATGCAGCAGAGCCTTGAGCAGGTTTTAACCCCGGAAGCCATGCAACTCGGCCTGTCTGTCTTTGAAGAAGAGATGCAACTGGAGGCCAGTGGAACGCCTGATCCTGATAGAACACGTATATTGGAGCTGGAAGAATACAAGAAGGATGGCTCCACAATCTGGGTGGAGGTCAACCTATCCTTTTTGCGCGATAAGGACCGCAAGCCTGTCGGGATTCTCATAGTGTCCCGAGATATCTCCGAGCGCAGGCGGGCTGAGGAGGAATTAAATAAATCAAAGGAGCAATACCGACAGGCGCAGAAGATGGAGGCCATAGGCCAGCTCGCAGGCGGTGTTGCCCACGATTTCAACAACATGCTGAACATAATTCTCGGCTACTCCCAGATGGCGCTTATGAAGATCGAACCAACCAACCCGCTCCGTGCCGACATTATGGAAATAATGAATGCGGCGCGGCGTTCCGCGGATCTTGTCCGGCAGCTTCTGGCTTTTGCCCGGAAGCAGACCATAGCACCTAAAGCGCTCGATCTGAACGATACCGTTGCAGGCATGCTCAATATGCTTCGAAAGCTGATCGGCGAGAATATCGACCTGCTTTGGATGCCCGCCGCAAATCTGTGGCCAGTGAAGATGGACCCTGCCCAGATTGACCAGATTCTGGCCAACCTTACCGTTAACGCTCGGGATTCAATCTTCGGTGTCGGGAACATTACAATCGAGACGGGGAAGGCTGAATTTAATGATGCGTATTGTTCCAAATACACCGATTTTGTTCCCGGACAGTACGTCTTGCTGGCGGTCAGTGACAACGGTTGCGGCATGGACAAAGAGACTCTGGAGAAGATCTATGAGCCCTTTTTCACCACCAAGGAGATTGGAAAGGGCACCGGCATGGGCCTTGCTACGGTCCACGGCATTGTGAAGCAAAATAACGGCTTCGTCAATGTATACAGCGAGCCCGGAAAAGGCACGACCTTCAAGATATACCTGCCTCGGCATGAAGAAGGAGAAATGAAAATAGACGAACTATACCGGCAGGCCGGGCATCTGGCCGGCACAGAGACAGTTCTTCTTGTCGAGGACAACGAAGCGCTCCTGAAAATGGCTAAAATCATGCTTGAAGGATTGGGTTATACAGTGCTGGCCGCAGGCAGTCCGGACGAGGCTGTTAAACTGGCAGAGCAATACGAAGGCGAGGTACATCTGCTGGTGACCGATGTGGTGATGCCGAAGATGAGCGGCCGTGATCTGCAGAGACGGCTAAGTGCGCTTCGGCCGGATATGAAATACCTGTTCATGTCGGGCTACACCACCAATGTGATCGCCCACCGCGGTATTCTTGACGAAGGAGTTAATTTCCTCCAGAAACCCTTTCACATGGAGGAACTTGCCGCCAAGTTAAGGGAAGCTCTGGAATGACCACAGCTGGAAGCGTCCGGTTCGAGGGTCCAGCATCCAACTATAGAAGCACTGCTTACAAATGATTATGTTCAATGCTTACCGCTCATTAGTTGTATTGATAATAGGTTAAAGCTGAAAAATTCCTAAAACTGGTCTTTTGCAGGTAAAGACAGTAAATCCGGCAGGATCGCGATCTTGAAAATTATTTGAAATATAAAATCCCGAATGTTTTTCAAAAGAATTTCATATTGACAAAAGCAGCTTAACGAAATGTCTATTTTTACCCCCCCCCCCGTGTGACGAGATGATAGATATTACTGTACAGATTTCAATCGACGGTCATCCCTCCCCCCTCCTTTCCCCCTCATATGCCCAATTTATGACAATAATAATAGGGAGACAGGCAAATCGTTGTTCCTGGACTGAAAAACCCCACTCCAAAGGCATGTGGTTTCATGGTCTGTGACGGATTTCCGAATCAAGGACGATTCATTCAGGTATCAGACAAGCTGTGGATCGTTCAACATGAGAAGTCTGGGGACAAGGCCGACATCCTGCTTGATGCCATAACGAAAACATCTTGTCTTGTATGTTGAAAAGTTGAGGTATTGTGATTTCCATGGAAAGAGGTTATTGCAGGGGCAGGTGTGAAAACACCCGCTTTTTTGTCTGAAAGTGGTAAAGGTGTGGTAAAAAAGGACCTGTCAAAGAAAAAGAGTTTAACCATGAGCTGAAATCTATCAAATTGATGAGGTAACTATTTATGTTTTATCATTATTCATATTAAACGACATTTAACATACCTCCAAAAATACCCCCACCTTATGGGATCTAATGGTGATTTTGTCTTTTTTTTACTATTTTTGGTATTTCTCCGAGTCCTCTAAATTCTTATTATTGGCATAATTTATCTTCTGAAAATTTCAGAAAAATCAGGAAATTTGTTTCTTCATAGTTCATACGGTTGATATATAGCTTCCTGAAGTCAGTAAAATGTCAACCTTGAAGAAAATGCTTGATTTCGAATGTAAATCACGATAGTTAAAAAAATCAAAATTCCTGGACCATTCAACCTTACATGAGGGTGTTATGGGCTGATTATAGAAACCCCGTTTCTCAATACGAGAGCGGGGTTTTGTGTTTGCAAGGTTTTCCATCTATGGATGAACACTATTTAAACTTTGCGAGGCTTGATAATGAGCAATAAAACGCAAACTTCTACAAGAATGACGGCAATGGATCAGTTTGGATGGAATGTATGTAATGATCAGGATTTGTATTGTATCTGGGGAATTGCGACACTTGAAGAACAGCTTAAGGATGATATCATTAAAAAATCGTTGGAATACCTTATTCAAACCGTTCCTATCTTGAATAGTAAACCTATAACAAACTGGTTGTACGGATATTGGCAGTTCATTGAAAAGAAGAATGTAGAAGACTTGATTTTACGGATTAAAACCGAAACAGATGAAGCGGCTGATAAAGAGTTAAAAAAAGTTTTTTTAAATCCAATAAACGCTAAAGAATTATCCATGATTAGGATTATTTCAATTGATGGTCCATTGAAACATTATTTTGTAATTCAAATACATCATCTTGCAGCGGATGGCGAAGGATTAAAAAGAATTTGTGTGAGATTTGCCGAGATCTATC
>RPRI01000281.1 GCA_003818505.1 Desulfobacteraceae bacterium
ATGATCATCACCACTGATCTTTTTAATCTTTTGTTATCACAATGAGATTATATTTAAGAAGTTTGACGCCTGAGGATACAGGAGCGGAAATCGGCAATTTTGGGCAAGCTCAAGGAAATCAAGACTCGTGGTGGATGAAATATTTTGAGGATTTGCGTTCGAAAGAATTCGATCACACGGTAAGCTCAGCGAAGCAGCGTGTCTGCGTCCGCTTGCTCTTTTTGATGTTGAGCATCGAAATCCGACCACCTCCTTTTGCACAAGCTTGCGAATGGGATAAGAAGTGGCATCGACCAGAATAGTAACCACCAATCAAGGCCGGTAGCCTTAATGCCACCGAATGCCAATATTACCCATATAACCGAGGCAAAAAACGCTCCATACGGGGCGGTCATAAGTTTCCAGTATGAAGTTGTCGGATGTCGCCAAGGGGAGAAATACAGGATTCCAGCGATGGCGGCACTGAACAGAAGCAGCCCTGTAAGACCAGCAAGGTACTTCTCTCGAAAAAGAAAGATCACAGACATAATGACAACCCAGATAAATCCCCCCAGCCAGCCTGCCGTCCAACCTATCTTTTCACCTAGTCTATCTACCATGATTTGTGATCCTTTTCGACAGTCATTGAAGCTCCCCCCGCTGCAAGCAGCGAGGAATGCGCTCGCTGTTTCGGTTCAATGATGTCAGTAGCCCCTGGTCAGTATCCACCTTCCAGCTCGACAGAAAATTTCATCCACACTATCTTCGGACAACCATCTCCTTTTGGTTCAAGCTCGAAACTTTCGATAGTTAGTATACCCCTGCCAAAACGTCGAACATCTTCTATTTCTTCTGCCGTCACTGATCGGCCTGTTTGTATTCCATCGATGCGCACTCCGACTTCAGGTGAAAAGATTAATCTTCGTGGATTATCGGGACCTGCTTCCGCTCCATAGGAACGGGAGACACAACTGGTGGGATTGTCAGACAGATGCCAGCCTTCGATTTCCCTTGAATTGGGAGCGAAATGCAGGGATGGTGTCAGCCGTGATAAGTTTTCATCACGTCCAAACTCCTTGATGGTAACCTCCCATCCCGCCGGGCTCGGTTCGAGGATGAACTCGAATCGGGAGCCAAAGGAGTGATGGTAACGTTCACCTGTTGTGATTCGCCCTGAAAATTTCTCTTTAAAATGAGGGTAAAGAAATTTGTTTTTGAATTCGTGAAAAGGCATTCGATTTTTCTGATTTTCTGCTCCATCTATACTGCCCACAACATCATTGTTCTCGACGCGAAGCCAGTATTCCCCACAATGGGAAATAGCATGACCTCTGCCGGGCTTTGATCCCGGCCCGTTCAATGCAAGTATCCACTCACTGCCTGGAGGGAAGCAGTCAAGCGCAGGGCGGCAGTGCATTCCATCACCCATCTGAACAACCATGCCTGAATCGAGGAGACCGCCTTTGAGTGTTTCCAACACCAGAACAACCATGGTTGGTGTCGGGCCGGAATGATGGCGAATAATCTTGCCTCTGACCACGAGTGGGGTCTCTTTCGCCGCCGTCAAGAAAGGCCCCCTCCATTCGCAGGAACAAGCGTTGGCCGAGGATGAAGAAATGCGGTACCCCATCACCAGAGTCAGACACAGAATGGCCATGGTCTTCATTCTATGGACGGTTTTGGCCTCGAAGATAAACATAAGATTGGTTCTCCATGTCATTTGCAATACAGAAAATCAGGGGATTGGCAGAAGAACGGGCCTTGTCAAGCGATTCATGATACTGACTTGCTAGGATAGGCCACAGACCGCTTTCGTGCCTTGCCCGAGCCGCTTCATACCCTGCACGAAGCCGGTGAGCCATGAAAAGGTGGAGAAAGGGGCCGATTGAGGTTTCGGGATGTCTATTAATCCATTTGTCGGCAAATTCCGCCTCATCCAGAGGCCCCTCGCTCATTCCCTCCCATTCAAGCTGAAGAGGAACTGTGGATGCAAAAGACTCTGCCTCAATGCGAACATTTTCGCCGAGAATTGTGACCATCTGCTCGATCAGATGACGCCTCCTTGCATTGAGTGCATCCTCCATCTCTGGCAGAACGATTGTTGCCCAAAGAATGGAAGTCGGTGGTATAGCTTCAAGATACCGCCGGACACATATTTCTACTCCTTCAGAATTATGATGTTGTTTCAGCTCCTTCACGTGCCAAACCCCAAAAAATACGATATCCGAAAGAGAACGGGGCCTTGTCTCTTGTGCAGTCACATTCTCAATCCAAGCGCAATCCAATCCCACACTAATTATTGCTGAAATGACAATCCGCACAATAATTCTCATCATAGAGCCCTGCCCCGTGCCTGCTTTTTCATTGCCGTATTACCCAACACCAATTATCAGCGGCGTGGCGCCACCACCGTTCGTCTGCATGCTTTTTGATGCTGGGCATTGCCTGAATGATATATGTATTTCCGGTCAAATGGCTTACGATTAAGCCTTGCTTAAAAATCAGAATAAATACCAGTATCAACTTGAGACCTGCATTTTTTGCATCGATAAACAATACGTGGATAGCCTGATGAAATTTTCATTTGCCCGCCACATGACTCACATATTGCTTTATTCAACAACATAAATATAATAATTGGTATTGTCCCAATGAGTAATGCCAGAAAAGGAAGAAATTCATTAAAAGGAAGAATGTGCAGCCAAGCAAGACCAAGAAAAACTATAAGTGATCCTACCCAGGAAACAGTAGCAACATGCCTCAACTTCCTCGTATATTCAATAGAATTCATAAGTCATTGCTACCCTCTTATTATGAAAGATTATAAACTTGGCTCAGCCGGCGCAAATCAGCCTCGCGGCTTTTTCGTCGGCTGAATTTGCCTTGTTAGCCGATATCACCTTTTACCTGCATTTTCAACCAGTTCATAAAGTCTGAAAAAGAATTCATTTCGTATCTTTTCGATATGCAACGCTTCCTTGTAATCAAGTATTGCAGTGTCTTTAAGCTTAAATCTGTCTGGTTCCACCTGCAACGCATAAGAATTGATTTGTATTTTCCAGAACCACTCCGCACAACAGAATTGAATGTTTTCCGGATCGACAGCAGTCATTTTTTTTAGAGTTTCATACAGTTCTCTTCCCAATAGACTGTTCTCAATACAGAATGCAATGTAGGCGATCCTATACTCCACCTTGGGAATGGTATCTTTGACCGGCAGGGGCTCTAAGGTATGAGAATCTTTCTGATCGTTGTAGACAAAATGCCCATAACAGCTTTGCAGCGTAAAACAATAAGGCAATTTGTTAAATCCGTTGATGAGGTCAATTATGGGCATATCAATCATGTCATCTGTCAGATCGCCCAGACTTTTCTGCCTTTGCACTTGATAATACGGATTCTCCGCCAACTCCTTAGGTTCAGTGAAGGTTTCCAACTTTGCTATCCCTGTCCATACGATGATTGATGATGTTTGGCCGAATAAACTGGAAGTTAAGCGGGCGCGTCTGTTTGCGTTCCGCTTAAACGGCGGGTTAAGCCGCCCCAAGCCGTTTACCCAAACTTGCTCTTTCTTCAACCGCATAGCCCAAAGTACTATAGAAGGAAATAACTGCGGCATTAGTTGCCCGAACTTGAAGGTTGACCTTGGGGCAGCCTAATGCTTCTAATCCTTGTTCCGCTGAATGCATGAGCGATGTTGCGATACCCTTGCGTCTATATTCTGGATGAACGGCAAGATGATGGATCCAGCCCCTAACTCCGTCAAATCCAGCCATGACTGTTGCGATGACCCGATCACCAATGTGTCCGACCAGAAATAGCTCGGGTTGAACTGTGAGTTTTCTGCGAATCATTGATATGGGATCATTCCATTGTGGATCGTCGGGAAACACCGTTTTCCAAAGAGAAACAACCTGCGTTTGGTCTTTAGATGCATATGGTCTGATATCGGCTATTGAATTCACAACGATATTCCCTCAGCGGTTTAATCGGGATAGGCAGGAGCCTTGCGGCTCCCCTCCTCCTCGGCTTCAGTATGTTTTCCTCCGAACCGGCTGGGGTTTGTAGGTGCCATTCAGCAGGGAGTCCTTCTCTGTCGCAGCCAGTGTTCTTTGAGATACTCCGGAAGCTCTTCGACGGTCATCCTATCGATTCCGGGAGCACCTCTGTTACGCCGAACCTGCCGGAGCGCACGCCGGAGGTTGTCCGCCTCCAGTACACGTTCCAGAAGGCTGTTTTGTTCCACCGGAGCGTCGTCTCTCCCTGTCCCAGATGTGGATTCATCCCCATGGTTTACCAGGGGCAACTCAAGTTGCCTGACGGATGCGATTCCACTTCTCGGCTCTAAGCAACTTCTCCTTTCCTTAACGTTTAGACCAATCCGCATAATACACGGAATTTCAGTTTTCAGTCCATATAACACGCCGTTGCTGCGGCAATAGAAATAGCAATATATCTATAATTATTAGATCGTTGTATCTTTTGTAAGAATTTATCAAGGTGTATTATGAGGATCAGCATAAAACCCCGCAACGACTTCAAAGACCATACTCCCACACTTCAACGCACCTGCCTGCTTCATAAAAAGGTTGATCTCCGTTGTAAATAAAAAATCCGGCGTGATCATTCCTTATCACAGTCATTGATAAAACAACATCATTTATTTCTATTTGAAATCAGATAGTTCTATCGGGATTGACGGTTTGTGGATAAGGAAGCTAAACTAATTATCAGATATTTCTCTCTGATCACCAGATTCTCTAAACTTTCCCCGGGGTTTGACAGAAATAGATTATGATTATTTTGTTCATTCATCATATTATGCTTGTTTTTTTGTCAGTGTATTTATTTATGGTTCTTCTCCCAATTAGTTGGGAGAAAGGGTTCCAGGATTCGAGGGGTCAAGGGTTCAAGTGTTTGTTTTCCAATGATTTTATTAAAGCTTTCATCATCC
>RPRI01000282.1 GCA_003818505.1 Desulfobacteraceae bacterium
CAGCCGGTTATCCTCGCACTGGATGCAATCAAAACCGGAAAAGATAAGGAATTTATCGTATTGGTGGATACCGATACATCCAGGGAAAATGTGATGCGGGCTGCGGAAAGCCAGGGATGCCGGATTAAAGAAGTATCTTCTGAAGGCGAAGGATACAGCATCTTGATTACAAAGGGATAGCCATGCCTGTGTTTTCCAGAAAAAAAGAGCCGGACCGGAATAAAAATGAGAAGAGATCTGTTGACCGCGGTATTCTCGTCTTTGAGAATACCAGCGAAGTCATACAGGCGGAAAATATCCTTAAAAAGTCCGGCTGGTCAGTGAATGTGATGGGACCGCCTCCGGAAATTCAGAGAGGATGCGATCTCGTTATTGAATTTCCTCTTATTGAAGAACTGAATATACTGAGGGAACTACGTAACGCCGGTATTCCGCCGCTCACGGTTGTGCCGGTCACGGCCCCTCTGCTCAAGCCTGTAGACCTGTTTCATACAAAGGATTTCGGCGCGTATCTTATGGTGCGGGCTGCCAACATGAAAATCACCGTTGCAAAAGAAGATCTTAAGATTGTAAATATTTCAGGCGGCGGATGCCCTGATGTGCCGTATTTAGCCTGGCAAATGGTGGGAAAAACTTTGGAGGAAGCGCCAAGACCCAGAGATTTGGGGCATACCCTCTGCGGATATGCGCTTGAACTTGCCTACGAGGAGTTACGTCAAAAATGCTTGCCGTGATAGGCGCCGTTCCGGACCAGCTGTTCCCGCTTACCCATGGGCCTGTCCGTTTGACCGGCGGTCATCTGGTTATAAATGGCCTGAAATTGCCGGTAAACAGGGGAACACCTGCTCTTTTAGCTGCTGCTGTTAAGGCATCCGAATGGATCAATGGCCCGGAGATATACGCCTTTTTGGTCGGAGATATCGGTAAGGGGGAAGGGAGCAGGCAGCTTTATAGATTTCTGACAGAGCATTTGTCCGGATTCGATTTTCAGGTATTGACCTTTCATTATCTCCAGCCCGACGCTGACTGGCACAACAAGGTTTTATTTGCAGTCGAAACAATGGCCAGGCGGCCGGTGCTTATTGCCGATGCCGGTTTCATGTATGCCGCAAAAATGAGCGGACAGTCTCCCTGCTATGATTTTTTCACCCCGGATGTCGGGGAGCTGGCATTTTTGGCGGATGAAATCGCACCCCATCCATTTTATACACGGGGGTTTATTCTGCATCAAAACAATAACGTCCCGGATTTAATCAAACGGGCTTATCAGCACCGGAATGCCGCCAAATATCTTTTGGTTAAGGGTGAAGTGGACTACATCGCTAATGAAAACGGCATTATTGAAACAGTTGATAACCCTTCCTTTGATTCCATGGAGGCAATCGGCGGAACGGGTGATACCCTGACCGGATTGCTTGCCGTCCTTTGCGGGGCCGGTTTCAAACCGGTGGAAGCAGCCGTTCTGGCCGCCAGGGTCAACCGCTGGTCCGGCTGCTACGCAAATCTGAGTCCGGCAACTCAGGTTGCGGAACTTATCGGCAAAATTCCGCCGGCTTTATCAAAGATACTGGACGGATATCATAAGGACAAAACCGGCTTTTTATGAAAAATCGCAAATAAATCAGTAAAAGGAAAAAAGTATGAAAACCATTGATGCCAGAGGGCTTTCCTGCCCCGGCCCTGTTATAACCACCAAAGATATTATAGAAAAAGAGCATCCACCTGTTCTTAACGTTACTGTTGACAATAAAGCCGCAAGTGAGAATGTCCGGTCGTTTTTTGAATCGAGAAATTACGGGGTTTCAATCCGTCAGGAAGGAACTGAATTTCATGTAACCGGCAAACAGAAAGGAGAGTCTCCTTGTGAAGAACCTGTCTGCAGTCCTGTCAAAACTGATCTTAAAAAAATCATGGTTATGATCACTTCAAACCGGATGGGTCATGGAGATGATGAACTCGGGGAGAAACTAATGGTCAGTTTTCTGAAAACTCTCAAAGAAATGGGCCCGGAACTATGGCGGCTCGTTTTTGTAAACAGCGGTGTGAAACTTACCATTGAAGGCGCTGAAGTTCTGCCTGTTCTGAAAGAAACAGAAAAGAGCGGAATCAGGATTCTGGTTTGCGGAACCTGCCTGACCCATTTTAACCTTCTGGACAAAAAAATGACGGGCGAAACAACCAATATGCTGGATATTGTGACCGCCATGCAGCTGGCGGATAAAGTTATTAATATATGAGGTTCTTCTCCCAATTAGCCGGGAGAAAGGGTCCAGGGATTCGGGGGTTCAAGGGTTCAAGTGTTTGCGTCTCCAATTGAAGCTCCCCGCTCATACCCATACCCCGACATGACAAAAGATCTGATGTTACGCAATAAGGTCCCGGATATGAAACTGAATATTATTTGTACATCGAGTCGATAAGGTCCTTGAAAGCCTCATTAACACTCTTTCTCTTGACCTTCATGGTAGGCGTGACTTCCCCGTCTTCTTCATAAAGCTTCTTTGGAAGGATTTTGAATTTTCTGACATTTTCAACCCGTGAAAGAGTCTCGTTTACTTTATCTACCTCACCCTTTATCAATTCCTGTATCTCCGGCGCCTGAGTAAGGTCTTTATAGGTTGAAAACTGGATCTTCTTATCCTGCGCGTACTTTACCACGTTGTCTTCATCTATCATGATAAGAGCGCTTAAGAACTTTCTCCTGTCTCCTATCACAACCGCATCATTTATGTATAAGCTGGACTTCAGCTTGTTCTCAATATACTGAGGTGTGATGTTCTTTCCGCCGGCAGTAACTATGATGTCTTTCTTCCGGTCTGTAATTTTTAAGAAACCGTCATTATCTATTATCCCGACATCGCCAGAATAAAGCCACCCGTCCTTAACCGTTTCCTCACTTGCCTTTTTGTTTTTAAAATATCCCTTGAAAACACCCGGTGACTTAACTAAAATTTCTCCGTCTTCAGCGATCTTTATCTCTGTTCCGGGAAGCGGGGGTCCGACGGTTCCAAACTTCACTCTCCCTATTCTCGACATTGTTGTAACGCCTGTCCCTTCGGTCTGCCCGTATCCTTCAATAAGGTTAACCCCTATCGACTGAAAGAAACGGAGCACATCGGGAGATATCGGGGCAGCGCCTGAATATGCGACACGGAAGCGGTCAAATCCCATTCTTTCTTTAAGTTTTCTGAACACGGCAAAATAGGCAAGCCTGAACAATAGTTCAAGATAAGAAGGCACTGCTTTAAAATCCATCATGAGCGCTGCTCTCTTTTTTCCGATTTTGAGCGCGGTGAAGAAAACAGCCTTCTTGAACCATGTGGCATCGGACATCCTTATAAGAATAGCAGAATAATACTTCTCCCATATTCTCGGTACGGCATATCCAACTGTGGGCGATATCTCTCCCATGTTATCGGTAACAGTATCCGGTTTTTCGACAAAGTTTACAATGTACCCGTAAGTTATATGGACAAAGACTGAAAATAATCTTTCAAATATGTGGCAGAGAGGCAGAAAAGAAAGAACCTCATCAGTAGGATAGACCTCATTTGTTTTGGAAACCGCGTTTGCCATCCATGTGACATTACCGTGCGACAGCATCGCGCCCTTGGGCGGTCCGGTCGTACCGGAAGTGTATATAAGTACGGAAAGATCTTCCGGGCCGACTTCTTCAGTCCTTTTTTCAAAAAGATCCGGTTGTTCGGCTGCGACTTTACTCCCAAGCTCAAGCAGTTCGGAAAAGGTCATGACCAACGGATCTTTGAAAGCCCTCAGACCTTCAGTCTCCCACACTATTACTTTTATCAACTGTGGGACGTTCTCTTTAAACATGAGCCATTTGTCGAGCTGTTCTTCATTTTCGACAAAAAAGAATTTTGAATCTGAATTTTTGATTACATATTCAACCTGTGGCCAGGCATTGGTGGCATAAACTCCCACTGAAACAGCTCTGGAGCATTGAATGCCCATATCCGCAATAATCCATTCGGGGCAGTTATCACCTATGATTGAAACGCAGTCGCCTTTTTCAAGCCCCATCGATATCAGGGCGGCGCCCACATATCCGGCCCGTTTATAATATTCGTTCCAGGAGATGTCATGCCACAGTCCGAACTCCTTTTTCCGCATCGACACCCTGTCGCCATATTTTGATACGGTGCTTTTAAAAACCCCTGGGACAGTATTTAACTCAACGTTTTTCATCTCCACTGCTTCTTCCTCTTCCACCTCTGATATCCCTTTGCAGACGCCTCTGACCGAACTCCCATGTAAAATTCCCTGACATCCTTGTCTTCCATCAGGTCTTTTGACTTTCCCTTCATGACAAACCGGCCGTTTTCAAGAATAAGACCAACGTCCGAAACTGAAAGCGCCATTCTCGCATTCTGTTCCACAAGAAGAATTGTAACTCCTTCGGAATTTATCGCTTTAATTATCCTGAAAATTTCCTTGACAAGAATCGGGGAAAGGCCGAGGGAGGGCTCATCAAGAAAAAGAAGCTTGGGCCTGTTCATAAGCGCCCTTCCGATGGCAAGCATCTGCTGTTCCCCGCCGGAAAGCGTTCCGGCCCATTGATTTTCCCTGTCTTTTAATATCGGGAAATTTTTATATATTCGTTCAATATCTTCCTTTATTCCCGATTTATCCTTTCTTACATAAGCCCCCATAAGAAGGTTTTCTTTTACCGTGAGCTCTTTAAAAACCTCTCTGCCTTCTGGAACATACGAGATGCCCATCCGCACAATCTCTTCCGTATCCATCCCGTCAATACGTTTACCCATATATTCTATGGTTCCCTTATCGGGCTGGTCTTCAATAAGACCCATAGCGGTCTTTAAAACAGTCGATTTGCCGGCTCCGTTATTTCCGAGGATTGCCGTAATTGTTCCTTCTTCAACTGAAAGAGAGGCTCCCCGTATGGCATA
>RPRI01000283.1 GCA_003818505.1 Desulfobacteraceae bacterium
GCTGATTATCTGCTAAAGATGCCGAAAACAGCTTCTTCGTAAAACAAACTTGTAATTATGTCAATTCTATTTCTTGCTAATGCCAAAAGCACATATTACTCCACCCGCAGAACGGGTGGACTCCATTGGTTCATCCTCCGCTCTTCCTTTTCGAGATTTACCCGGAGGATGAGCCTATATTATATTTTGTCGGATTGGCAGAACCTCCCTGGGTTCTCCGCCAGAGGTAGGGGGTTTAGATTAACTCTAATTATTATTTATTTAATTGCCTCTTCTTCCCGCTTTTTTCCAATTCCTCCATTGCTTTCTGTATTGCTCGTTGTGTTACATCATTTATATATGGCCTACATTCAGCCACATATTGCGGCATTTTTTCCATTACCGATTTCCCTTCCGGACTACCATAAAATTGAGTTAACGCTTTAATTTCAGCAATGCTGAAATTTTTACACATGGCGGATAACAGCCCTTCCTTGAGTTCTTTTTTGTCAAAAGCTGACAGCCACTTGTTAGAAAATACTTCACGGTCTTCTTCGGGAACTTTCTTCATGATTTCTGCAAGTATTTGATCAATTAGATCATCAATAGAATAAACATTCATGTATTCATTTATTGCATCTGATTTTTCCTTAGGACAGGTATCTTGCGCATTGGAAACTAACGCAACGCTCAATGATAAAACAACAATAAATAGAATCCTTTTATACATTTTTCCTCCTTATGATCAGGGTTGGAAGGTACCTCACGGCCACCCTCTCGCAAACCAACATACATATGGGTCACTTATACGGCAGTTCAGTTGATTCCTTCGGCACTGAAGTGACTCACTATCCTATTCCTTTTGAGCGATTTGTCGGCGCCGCTCGAATTAATACGCGAGGCTATATTGCTATAATCATATGCACCCGCAATCGAAACAGAAATTTATAATCTCAGGCGCCAATAAAGAGCAAAAAAGCGGTAACTTAGCTTCAGATTTAAAGTTTATTTATTCCGTTAGTTCTATAAAATCAAATAAATTCTATTAATGGTTCGCGTTAGCGGCAATTTTCACCTTGACATCTCCTATCTTAAAGAATACTTATCAAAATCATTATCCTCCTGTAAAAACATGAACCTAACCCGTTGGCCTTCCGGAGAGTAAAATGATAAGGTGGGGTTACCAGAAATTGATCGTGTGAAGCCTCTATGAGAGTCCGAAAACTCTCTTGGAGGCTTTTCAGTTATCTCCCAATAAATCTACATTTAAGTTTCGGATATCTCTATCCATCATTAAGCGCTTTTTAAATGAATAGAAGGTAGCCAACTCTCGATTTCTTTCTCACCCGGCCATCGTTGACTTGCTACTCATGGAGATGTTTATCCGGTGCTATTGAAGCTCCCCGCCGCAGAGCGGTCGGGGAATGCGCTCGCTCTGCGGTTCAAATCAATTGATGCGCCCCCTCTGATAAGGAGGCTGAAGATTTAGGAAAAGGCCGGCGGGAGGAAAGAGTTGCACTCCGGGTTCTCCAAGGAGGTATTATTGACCAGAACCGGGCGGTGATGATATGGTAAATTCAGAATGATAATGTCCTGTTCATCTTTCACGGAAAAGAGCGGGGTTTTTAAAAATGATTCGAAGAATTGCATTAACAATCGTTTTCCTGTTTGTCGGGCTCGTTTTGACTTCAAGTCTCGGTACCGGGTCTTCCGATGCCGGCACCAACGTTGAGCAGGGCAATAATCCCCCTCAAAGAATACCGGAGGGGGATACGCCAATCAAAACGGTCAAACCATATATCTCCTCCCAACATAAAGCTCTCCCGGAAGTAAATGAAAAGCCGAAGTCAGTCTCATCACAAAAGACGCATGAGACCGATAAGTTGTTTATCCAGGGCAAAGATGCCATCGATAACGGCAACTTGGAGGAAGCAATAGAGATTTGGGAAAAAGCGGTCAAGGCATACGACTTTGAGAAAGAACCTGCAAAACAGATGGATGTTCTTTCCAGGCTGGCAGTTACTTACCAGCATTTGGGACACTATTCAAAATCTTTGGATAAGTTGAAATCTGCGCTTGAACTTTCCGGAAATATTAATGATCGCAACAGATTAGCTGTTATTTATGGAGGTTTCGGACAATATTATTACCTGACAG
Organism: Desulfobacteraceae bacterium; assembly: GCA_003818505.1. Classification (GTDB taxonomy): domain Bacteria; phylum Desulfobacterota; class Desulfobacteria; order Desulfobacterales; family RPRI01; genus RPRI01. The sequence goes on from RPRI01000283.1 coordinate 2,137, forward strand.
GTGAATTAAACAAATCCAAGGATTACTTTGTTAAGGGGCTGTTACTGGCGAAGGAAACAGGGGGCTTGGAACTGGCGGCTGACATTCTTAATAATTATGCGAATTTTATGGCTGCTCAGCAACATTCCGTGGAAGCTATTGATGCTTACAAAGAGTGTGTCAATCTGGCGGAAAGGGTCAATAGGTCGGACCTGTCGGTTAGAGCCAAGATCAATATGTCGAGAGTTTACATTGATCAGAACATGCTTGCCGATGCGAAGTTGTTGCTGGAAGATGCTTTTAAGAAGCTTTCGGGGCTTCACGATACGTATAATAAGATCTACGACTTCATTGCCATCAGTCGGCTTATGAATAGGATTTATCTTAAGTCACCTGAGACCGACATATTGAATCGTGCCTATAATGCCTTACAAAGCGCAGAAGCTATCGCGGGAAAACTGACTAATCGAAGAGCCTCTTCTTATGCCTTGGGATACTTGGGCGCTCTTTATGAGCAAGGAAAACGTTATGATGATGCGCTTCTTTTGACGAACCGGGCGATTCTTGCCGCGCAGCAGGCAAACGCGACGGAATCGCTTTATCGCTGGTATTGGCAGCAGGGTCGAATATCTCGGAAACGGGGAAACATTGATGAAGCCATTACCAATTATAGGCACGCTTTGCAAAGCTTAAGGGCGATACGCCTTGATGTTTCAGCAGCTTGCAGCCAGCGTGCTCAGATATCATTCCGTGAAGCGGCAGGCCCGGTTTACTTTGAACTTGCGGATATCCTGCTTCAGCGGAGCGCTTCACAGAGGAATACGGAGCAGGCAAAGCATGACCTGTTTGAAGCACGCAACACGGTGGAACAGCTGAAAGGGGCTGAGCTGCAGGACTATTTCCAGGACGATTGCGTCGTTGCCTTAAAAATCAAAACAAAAAATCTCGAACAGATCATCCAGCAAACAGCCGTTGTCTATTTTATCCTCCTTCCAAACAGAATAGAACTGCTCGTAACTTTGCCGAGCGGGTTAAAACAGTTTACCGTACCTATCAGCATCGAACCCCTGAATTCCGAAGTTATCGCGTTTCGAAACAGTCTGGAGAGATCTGAAGGCAACTATCTGCAAAATGCACAGAAACTATATGAATGGTTGATCCGCCCGTTGGAAAAGACATTGATTGCCGAGCGGATTGAAACACTCATTTTTGTTCCGGACGGCATGTTGCGCACAATACCTATGGGAGCTCTGCATGACGGTGAGTGTTTCCTGATCAGCAAATATACAGTTGTGACCACACCGGGGATAACGCTGATGGATCCGCATCCTATTTCACGGGAAAATTCCAAGTTGCTTCTGGGTGGTTTGTCTGAAGCAGTACAGGGGTTTTCGGCGTTACCAAACGTAACGGCAGAGTTGCAAAATATACAGAAACTATACGGCAGTGTCATTTATCAGGACAGGGATTTCATCAATGCCAACATAGAAAAGGCCATGAAGGGCACACCGTATAACGTCATCCATATCGCGTCACACGGTCAATTCGACAGGGATCCTCAAAAGACATTTCTGCTGACTTACAATGATAAGTTATCCATGAATCAACTGGAAAGGCTGATTGCTCAGGGGCGGTTTCGCGATCAGGCGGTTGAGCTTCTCACGCTAAGCGCTTGCCAGACGGCCGTTGGTGATGATCGCGCCGCTTTAGGCCTTGCCGGAATTGCCATCAAGGCAGGCGCCCGCAGCGCCCTGGCCAGCCTGTGGTCCATTAATGATGAGGCCACATCCCAACTCATGGTAGAATTTTATCGACACCTCCAGAGCACTTCCAATTCAAAAGCTAAGGCCTTGCAGCTGGCCCAGCAAAAAATGTTAAGCGATGAGCGATTCCATCATCCCGCTTATTGGGCGCCGTTTATCTTGATCGGAAACTGGCTGTAGCTGTTTGCAGTGATGCGAGGTCGTTGTGTTGATTGAATATGATGCACGCCTATGATGAGAGATCTTTTCCTTTCATGGTATTTACAAACAAATGAATAGAGGTTTTGATGAGTATTTGTGGCAAAAGAAAAATATTGCGTGGGATGGCGGCAGGTATTTTTATCCTGTTCGTCTTTTGCGGTATTTCAATCATTGCGGATATGTTCGGCACAGGGTACGTTGCCGATGCTTTTCCTCAATCGACCGGATACCTTCTCATCTCTTCGGCAAGCGCTTCGTCGGAGCAGACTGAGCGCGGCATAAAGACCATGAAAATGGAAGATGCTATCCCCGAATCCCTGCAACCACCCGGTACCACGAGGCCGGCTTTACCTGAGTTCCGCCCTCCCGAAACTTTGCCTGATATTGTGTTGCCCCCTCTTTTGCCTCTGCTGGAAGCTGAAGGATCGCTTTCCGAAAAATTACGTGTTTATATACGCAAGATAGGTTTTTCGGACAACACCGCTTTCAACGACGATGAATTGCGGAAGATTTCCGCGCCCTATGAGAACCGCACACTCACAAGTGAAGATCTTGAAGAACTGCGCCATAAGCTGACCACGCAGTATGTTGAAAAAGGGTATATCAACTCGGGAGCGGTTATTCCGGATCAGAAAGTGGTTGATGGCGACATTACCATACGGATAATCGAGGGGAGATTATCGGAGATTGAAATCATGGGTAACAAGTGGCTGCGGTCGTCATATATCCGTAGACGTATCGCTCTGGCCGCTGATTCACCCTTCAATGTCAATCAGCTTCAAGAAAAGCTTCTA
>RPRI01000284.1 GCA_003818505.1 Desulfobacteraceae bacterium
AATCAAGCCGCGGATATTTTGTCATTGGAAATCATTATACCGGAGAGCCGTTCCCGGACCACACACTCTCTTTTATGAAGATGTTTGCCAGCCAGATCGAAGTAGGTCTCTCAAATCTAAGCGCTTATGAAGAGGTAAAAAGGTTAAAAGAGCGGTTTGAAGATGAAGCCATCCTGCTCAGACGGGAAATGGGGATAGATCTCCCCATCGAACAGATCATCGGGCAATCGGAGGGGATAAAGAAGGTTGTTGAGCAGATTCGACAGGTTGCCTCTACAGACAGTCTGGTTATGATTTTAGGGGAAACAGGTGTCGGCAAAGAACTTGTGGCAAAGGCCATTCACAACCTGAGCAGGAGAAAAGAAGGCCCTTTTATCCCCGTTAATGTTTCTACGTTTCCTCCTGAGCTGGTTGCAGGCGAACTATTCGGCCACGAAAAGGGTGCCTTCACCGGGGCCCATGAAAAAAAGAAAGGCAGGTTTGAACTCGCTGACGGAGGCACAATCTTTCTTGATGAGATAGGTGATTTATCTCTTGATATGCAGGTTAAGCTCCTTCGCGTGCTCCAGGAGAGGACCTTCGAACGGCTCGGCAGCTCAAAACCCATACACTCTGATTTCAGGGTGATTGTTGCCACCAATAAGAATATCCGTCAGGAGGTCGAAAAGGGTAACTTCAGGCAGGACCTCTACTATCGTTTAAATGTATTTCCCATCCATGTCCCGCCCCTGAGGGAAAGGAGACAGGACATCGCTCTGCTTGCCCGGGAATTCTTCTCCATGTTTAATAAGAAGCTGGATAAGAAGATAAAAAGGATACCCATGGAAGAGATTAATAAGCTGATGTCATATCACTGGCCCGGTAATGTGAGGGAGCTGAAACATTTCATTGAGAGGGCCGTAATACTCTCTAATGGATATGATATAAGTTTTTCCGGCCTTGAAATTGAAACAGCGGCCCGGATTTCAAGCGAAACCGGAAAAATCGTACTGCTGGCTGATATGGAGCGGGAGCACATCGAGAAGGCTCTAAAAAGCACCTTCTGGAAAATCAGCGGGCCTTTCGGGGCTGCTTCTCTCCTCGGCCTCCCGCCGTCCACCCTGCGACATCGAATGAAACTGCTCGGCATCAGCAAGAAATCATCAAGCCTGTAAGGTTCAGACAGGATTTACAGGATAGGTAAAAGAGGCCGCATATGTAGATGAACAATATAAAATGGCAATAAGAGACACAGCCATAAGTTGCACATGTATTTTCATATAGTGCCTTAAATATATACCGGTTCAATTACACCTGAATCCTCTTTTCCGTCAACCCGTCCGTATTAACTTTTTTGAAGTCGGACAATCAACTCCATTACTCCGATCCGAAAAATTACATATCACCTTCGCATCATCATGAGATTTGTTCCACCTAGCTCTAAGCATTTATTGCGGCAAGAATGAAGGTAAACCCGATTGTTTTTTTATCCACGAAAAATAGTCCATAGTTTGTCAACCTAGTCAACAAAGTCCCATCTCTCATAGACTACCGAATGAAACAATTAATAGTGCAGGATTTAGTTAGCAGGAGATCAATAATTAGGAAGGGGTTTCGACTTCCCAGCCTCCATCATTAAAAAAATCTGCATCGACCCTCAAAAGACAAGCTTATGCATTCAGTGCATTCAGTGATATGGCTTATTTGAAATTGAAATTATATCATTTACATTCTCAAGCTACTCCACAACCAGATGAATCCATGCTTTAATCCGTAGCTTTTCAAGAGAGCAAAATAATGTGCATGTAATTTCCTTCACTTCAAAATATTGTTTATTCGAACAGTTACGCTCGATGGTTCATATTTACTCATTCATATTGTATGGAAAATCCTACAAAATAACTCTGAATGAGGGTTATGCCATATAAATATTTACTTAAATATCAATAAGTTAATCTACCTGCTCCGGTCTGGCGCACAACTTGCAAATAAAAGTTTTGATAAGTTTATAGCTATTAGATTATAAAAGTCAGGATTCATCAAATGAGTACCTCTAAAATTACATGGACATCGAAGGACACTGGAGGAAGGCGATCAGATATTGACAGGAGATGTTTTTCCTATTCGGATCATATTCCCGAAAGGCGTCACAAAAAAGATAGAAGAACACCTGAAGACCGGAGATCTGTATCAGAAAGGATGTCGACTGAACCGGAGAAGGCTTTTTCAGATGTAAAAAAATTGAAGGGCATAATCACGATTTGTGCATCATGCAAAAAAATACGAGTCGATAAAAGTTACTGGGAACGATTTGAAACCTATATTCAAAACCATTCGGAAGTGAAGTTTTCACACGGTTACTGTCCGGAATGCGCCAAAAAATACCTTAAAGATTTCCTTGAAGATTTCTATTCTGATAAAGACGATCAGACGAATGACACATTCTGAACGGAACTTTGGACCACGAAACACCTGTCATTATTTGAGTCTGCGTCGGCGGGGACAATAAAGAAACCTGTGCGCTTTGGATCATACCCTTGGGTTGTTCCGATAAGTGTCTCTCCATCCTGAAAGCTGACCGTTATTTTGCGGCCTCCTGCGGATTTGCTTGCTGAAAATCCCTGAACCTCTTTATACTCCCGATTGCCTGCGAAATCTTTCACAAAAAAAACAGCCTTGACCTCAGAGACCTTCACTTCAATAGTGGACGAACCGAAGGGAGCATCAATCAACGAAAGATGAAATGCCGGTTTTGTGGGCAAAAAGTCGCTCGTTTGTCCTTTAAGGATTTTGCCGTCCTGATACCGGACCACTATCTTATTTTGAATCATAATTTATCACCATATTTCTGATTAATTAAAGGATGCCGTCAAACAGCTTAACCGCCTACTTGGACTTTGCGTAATCGGCCATCCCTTGAAAATCGACAATGACCACCGGCTCGTTTCCAACAACCCAGTCGTCATGGCCCGAAGTGAGCAAAGAAACATCACCAGGCCGACACTCAAACTCGTTTCCGTCGTCCATTCGAACCTTCAGCACACCCGAGACATGATACTGAAAATGCGGTGCTTCGCAACTCTTTGTTTTAGCAATAGGCTGGACTGAGGTTGCCCATCTCCAACTAGGCTCAAAGATTCCCCGGCCAATGATCGCACCGCCGATCTTTATGAGTTCCAGCCGTCCTTTCGGGAAATTTCGAACCTCATCAGGCTTCCCAAAGCTCTTCACTTCGACTTTCTCCATAATGCACCTCCTGTTTTCCTATTATGTTTTTAACGTTGCATCCTTTCGACCTTTCCCATTTTTAAATGAGACATGGCCCACATTCTTCCCTGATTTATTAATATATTTTAACGCACCCGTTGTAGGAGATGTATGGGGTGATTCATGTATTTTAAAATTGCTTGTACTGGATTTTATGATCAATCAGGGTGTGCACTGTGCTTTGGGCGTTCTTAAACAGAAAGAAGCCGAAGGTTAAAAACAGGATAGGAGCCGAGACTACTTGGCAAAAATGGAAAGCGGAGTGAATAATTTAAGACCTGATCCTTCTAATCTATAGTTTCATACAGGTATAAACTTAACAAATCAATCATGCCGCTAGGGGATATTATCTTATTATGAGGTTTTGAAGAACCGAAATTTGTTTAGAATAGCCACTGTAGTATTTAACAACGAGTTCACCTGGAGCGTAAGCGATCCGGTGGAACGCTTAGTTCGGTGTTCTTTCGATAGAAACCGACAAAGAACGCCTTTCCCTTCTTGAGTGGTATCGAGTCTGTCTTGATTTGTTGAAGTCCAAAGGTGTTACACATGCGAGAGAATTCAGAAGGCGATACCAGATTTAGAATCGGCGCAAGGAGTTCGAGGCTCTTATAACGCGTGGCAGTTACTGGTGCCGATTCGGGAGTGGGCAGCTGGAGGACCACCACGAGAACTGCTCCGGGAGCCAGACACCGAGCGATGTTACCCAGCGCGACCTCCACGTTCACATACTCAAAAACGAGCGCGGCAAACACCATCGATACAGGGTTGAATTCGAAATCCGGGGCAGTGATATCGGCCTCGATCAACTCCAGATGTGGAATTTTGTCAGAAAACCGTTCCTTGAGGACCGCAAGGTAGGCGGCGTTGACGTCGACGCCTACGGCCCTGTGAGTGTGTGCGTGATCTATGTGCTCGAAGCCACTACCGGTGGTACACCCAATCACTGCCAGGGACGCAGGGGTATATTCTTTCAGCACGGACGCCATCAGTTTACTGAGCGCTTGGGTCTGAGCGACCTCGGGCAGTGCCATGTGGGCTTCGTAATCGCAGGCTGGTATTTGTAGCCACGGATTCTTCATACCTTTTCACCGAACATATATATTATCCGGCTGACGGATAATTTTGGCTCATTCCATTTTGAGCCATTTTATCAAAATATTGGGGAAAGGCAAAGTTGCCAATAGATATCCTATACTGCAATTTTGCCATTTTGTAAGATACACAAATAAGTATGCACTTCAGGTTATGGCAAGATATCCAAGATTTCCTTTTTACAAAAAAATTTATCTGTTAAACTTTGTTTTTGAGTCGATATCACAAGCCTCTTTGTCTTACCGAAATCCATGATTTTAGGAAATCGAATTTACTTAAGTTTAGGATATCTATTATGAGCCGTCGGCTGATGTTTATTTTGTTACGTATAATAGCAGTATCTTATTATCAGGTTTTCATAATGTGGCATGAAAGAGCATACAATATATTGATGGAACAAGAAAAAAGCAGGGTAATTATTGGACCCTGCTTTTTAAGAAAATATCAATTATTCT
>RPRI01000285.1 GCA_003818505.1 Desulfobacteraceae bacterium
GTGGGAGTACATGCTGAAAAGGCCATAGCCATGGTCAAGAAGCACGGTTTTCCCGTAGATGCCTAAATCTTCTGCAAAAACAACCTTGCCCCGGTTTGCCGCCGGAACAGGCGCATTGGCTAAGGATGCCAGATCAACACCAAGATGAACCTGGCTGTCAATATGTTTACCCTGGTAAAAATAATCTCTGTGATCGGCAAAACCAGCCATATTTTTGGCATTCGGTAAACCGACAAAAACACCGTCCCAGAGCAAACTCTTTTCTGTATTTTTAACAATATCCTTTATCTTGTTATAATTTTCCACCCTAAGATCGCTGTTAACTTTAAGGAATTTATCGGCAAGAGGTGTTTTTGAATCCCGGGGCACTGCCAGATTAAATTCGGGCATTTTTGCATTAAGGAATTCATCGGAAATATTGAGTGAATCTTTTTTAAATTTCTTCTCCTTGATAAATACCTTAAAGCCTTTTCTGCTGCTGTTCCCTGCCCCGTCAACAGCTTCGGCATATATCTCGGTGCCTGGCCCCTTGCTGTATTCCAGAGCAAAAACGGATATATAAATATTTTTATCCTGAAAAACTCCGGCATACCCGGGGAAATAATTACCTCCTGCATAAACTCCATTTTTTTCGCATGGCTCAGACAACTTGTATATGACAATCCCTGACCCGCCCTGATTCAGATTCTGTATTCCGCTTAAGATATCCATTTCAGGCCGCTTTGTATCGATAATAATCTCTTTTTCTATTGTTTCGATGTTTCCGTTCCACCACCTCTGCCAGGAATAATCCCAGGCAATCAACCGCAGAACCGCTTTTCCGTCCGAAAGCCCCATCTTTGCCGGTTCGATGGGAATATTTAAAAGATCCTCTTTTGTTGTTCCGCCGCTGAAAAACCCTCCCTTTTGGTACCCTTTTGCAACAAGGGGAATCTCTTTCCCGTCCTTTACGATCCCTATCCAGACCTTGCGCAACCCCCTTTTCCCGTCTGAAACCGAAACAGGAAGATCTTTTGAAGCGCCTATATATATCGATTCGGCCTTACTATCGGCTTTTATTACAGGTTTCTCATGCTCCAGGCATACGAGTAAAATCCATAAAAGAGGCAATACGACCACAAGAGATAACAACACAATAAAGAGGATGTTCGAACCAAAAATTTTGCTTTTCAATGTTATCAATCTACCTTTCAAAATAAAAAATATATGTAAAGAGCCGTAATGTATTAGCAGTTAACAAAAAGATAATCAAGGGCTCTTTTTCGTTTCTTGACTTTTATACCGCTAACCTGTAGATATTTGAAAACAAAGGATTACAAAGCATATAACCTTTTTATTAAAATACAATAAATTATCGCGGATGATTAATGAAAAACAGTATTAAGGCAGGTAATATTTCAATCGGAGGAGATAATCCGCCGGTTATAATTGCTGGTCCGTGTGTCATTGAAGATAAAGAGACTACACTATATATAGCAAAATACCTTAAGGAGCTTGCACAGAAACTTGATATCCAGCTGATATTCAAAGCTTCTTATGATAAGGCTAACCGGACATCCATTGATTCATTCAGAGGCCCAGGCCTTGACTCCGGACTCCAGATTCTTGACCAGATCAAGAAGGATCTTGGCCTTCTAATCCTGTCGGACGTTCATTCAATAAATGAAATAGATAAGGCTGCACAAGTTTTGGATATTATCCAGATACCTGCATTTCTGTGCAGGCAGACCGATTTCATACTGCAAATCGCCAGAACAGGCAAGCCCGTTAATATTAAAAAAGGACAGTTTCTTTCCCCGTGGGATATCAGAAATGTTGTTGATAAGATAGCCTCAACCGGTAACAGGAATATTCTGATAACGGAACGCGGCACAATGTTCGGATATAATAATCTTGTTGTTGATTTCAGAGGTATTCAGATAATGCAGGATACCGGATACCCTGTTATCTTTGACGCTACTCACAGCATACAACTTCCTGGGGGTGCAGGAAAAAGTTCCGGCGGTGATCGGAAATTCGCGCCTATTCTTGCAAAAGCCGCTGTTGCAGCCGGAGCTGACGGTATTTTCATGGAAGTTCATCCTGATCCGGACAGAGCGCTTTGTGACGGACCCAATTCGCTCCATCTTGACAGCCTTCATGAACTTATTCAAAGGCTGATGGCCATCAGAAAGGCGATCTCCTGAAGACAGGCATGATCACCCGGTTATATGACAACACCAGAATATTTTTTCGTTTGTAAAAAGTCGTTCTCACACAAAGATCACGGAGAACAGAAAGAAAAATCCGAAGGTTAAACAGGCCTTTCTTCGTGACTTTGTGCCTTCGTAGCGAAAAATTGACTTTTTACGATGCCATAGAAGGTGAATAATGATTTTTAATACACCTGATGCAGTTGGAAAACTTGAAAAGGTCAAAATATTACTTCTTGATGTTGACGGCGTCATGACAGACGGAAATATTATTTATACTGACGGCGGCGCCGAAATAAAAACTTTTTGCGTTAAAGACGGACTTGGAATCAGGCTTCTGATGAATTCAGGGATAAAGATAGGAATTGTAACCGGAAGAACTTCGGAAGCTCTCCGTCACAGATGCAAAAATCTTCATATCGAGTACATATTCGATGGAGTACTAAACAAGGCCGTCATTCTTGATAAAATTGTGGAAATAACGGGCATTCAAACCCCTGAAATAGCTTTTATGGGCGATGATCTCCCGGATATTCCCATTATGAGGGGTGCCGGAATTCCGATAGCCGTTGCAGACGCTCATGAAAAAGTGATTGAATCTGCTTGCATTGTCACTTCGGCAAAAGGGGGCAACGGCGCAATCCGTGAAGTGTGCGAAGCAATACTGAAAGCCAGGGGGGAATGGGAATCAGTTTTGAAAAGGTTTTAAAAATGTTTTCAAAAATAAAATTCAGCAACAGAAAAATTAAAATCATTCTAATATCGGCGATATCTTTTGCCGTTTTAGCAACTGTTGCTGTTTTTATCGGATACCGCTATATATCAAAAAAACCTGAAAAGGTCATTCCGCTTGTTCTTGACGGATCAAGCATATCAATTGGAAAAATTCATCAGACTTCGACAAAAAACGGAATTGTTGAATGGAGTCTAGAAGCAAATTCAGCAAGTTATAGCGAAGACAAGAAAGAGGCTTTGTTTAAAGATCTGTTTGTTACTTTTTTTACCAAAGACGATTTGAAAATTTATCTTAATGCCGACAAGGGCACATTCAAGACTGAATCGAGCGACATTGAAATAAGCGGCAACATAACGGTAAAAAGTGATGACTATGTACTGAAAACAGGGAAAATAAACTACGACAATGAAAAACGTGTTATTTTTTCTGAAGTACCGGTTGAAATTTCCGGTAAATCACTGAACCTTGTTGCCGACTCCATGACTATAGATCTTGACACGAATAAAGCCGAGTTGAGCGGTAAAGTAGAAGGAATAATCGGTGATGATATATCATTATAAAAAGAGATATTACATTAACTTAACCCTAATAAACGGGACTTGTTTCAGTACCCTCTTGAGGGGCAGGAAAACACAGGAAATAATCTCTTGCTTACTAATCTGTTGTTTTGCGTTTTCCCTGTTATTTTTATTTCATCCTGATTCCGCTTTTGCAGCTGAAAAAACACAAAAGCAGAAGAAAGATGAAGGTGAAAAGAAAATTCATATAACGGCTGACAGGCTGATCGCGGAAGGTAATTCAAACAATGCCGAATTCATCGGAAATGTCAGGGCCGTCCAGGAGACAACGGTTATAACTTCCGAAAGACTGAAGATATTCTACAAAAAAGACTCATCCGGCATAAAAGATAATTCCAAAGGGGAGGAATCGATTAAAGAAATTATTGCGACCGGAAATGTAAAAATATTGTTTGACGATAAAATTGCCGAAACTCAGCAGGCTGTTTATGCGGCTGAAACCAGAGTACTGGTATTAAACGGCCCAGATTCAAAAGTCACAAGCGGGAAAAATATAATATCCGGTTCAAAAATAACCTTTTTCAGGGACGACGGGCGTGTTAAAGTGGAGGGAAGCGGAAACAGACGTGTTGAAGCTTTCTTTGAATCAGGGGGAAAAGGGCTGTAAATGGCAAAATTGTTTCTTGATAAACTCGTAAAAATATACAGGGGTAAAAAGGTTGTTGATTCAGTTTCTCTCGATGTCGGAAGCGGAGGAGTATTCGGACTTCTGGGTCCAAACGGAGCGGGTAAAACAACAACTTTTTACATGACCATCGGAATGATAAAGCCCGATGAGGGAAGGATCTTAATTGATGACGAGGAGATAACCGATTCCCCGATGTACATCAGAGCCCGCAAAGGATTGGGTTATCTTCCGCAGGAACCTTCAATATTCAGAAAACTTACGGCAAGGCAGAATGTAATGGCAATTCTGGAAATGCAGAACATCTCCGCGCAGGAACAGAATGAACGGGCGGACAAGCTGCTTGATGAACTCGGCATAACGCATCTTTCGGATCAGAAAGCTTCGCTTCTTTCGGGAGGTGAAAAAAGACGTCTTGAAATATCACGCGCGCTTGCCACCGACCCGGCTTTTATTCTTCTGGACGAGCCTTTTGCAGGAATAGATCCGCTGGCGGTAATTGACATCAAGAATATAATAGTGCATCTTAAAAAACGAGGTATAGGAGTGCTTATTTCCGATCACAATGTAAGAGAAACCCTGGGAGTATGCGACATGGCATATATATTA
>RPRI01000286.1 GCA_003818505.1 Desulfobacteraceae bacterium
AAGCAACATAGCCTCGCGCGCTGATTCGCGCGGCGCCAACAAATCGCTCAAGCTGTCGTCACTTCACCTGCATGGTATGCTTCGCATCCCGGCAGGCTCGTGCCTCAGCTTAGCTCCGCCGTTGGAAGGAAGAAAAATAAGATGAAAATATTAGTGCTCAACGGAAGCCCTCGGCGAAATGGAACCGTCGCTTCACTTCTCAAATCGGTAACGGAATCAATACCGGCTGAACATGATATCGAATGGATTGATGTATGCAAACTCAACATGAAATATTGCACAGCCTGCATGGCCTGCCGAGAGAAAGAAAAATGTATTTTACCTGAAGATGATGCGCACATAGTGGGTAAAAAGATACAGGATGCCGATGCCCTGGTCATCGGTACGCCGACGCACTGGGGCAATATGTGCGCACCGCTGAAGCTTCTTTTCGACCGCAACGTTCCAGTCTTCATGGGGGAAAGCCCGGGCGGTATGCCAGTTCCAAGGCAGAAAGGGAAGCGTGCCGTGGTAGTGACTGCATGTACGACACCGTGGCCATTCAACTTCATTCTTCCCGAGAGCAGAGGGGCCATCCGCGCCATCAGAGAGGTTCTACACTACGGTGGGTATAAGACAGTGGGTACTTTAACGAAACCAGGCACTAAAAAATCAAAAGAAATTTCGTCCTCCTTGACGGCAAAGGCCAAGCGGCTGGGAAAGAAGCTAATACAGAGATAATATTCCAACAACCGCATGACCTCTGGCTGGTAATTCCGCCTCGCCCTCATTACCGGACTTTTTATGCAGAGCTTTCGGCGAGTAAAATAATTGCCATTGGAGGGGATAAATGCATAAATCCAATCTACGACCTTTATGTATCACATTTTTTGCAGGTGGAATTTGGGATACAGTAGCCGGCATTCTGTATCTTTTTGCAATTGGGACAGGTCGACTAATCGATGAGCCTCACACTCACTCTTTTTATAGCGTATTTCTGGCTTCCTTCTTTTTCTGTTTCGCCTACTTGCAATTTTTATCGTCCTTTAATATTCGAAGATATATTTTTATCGTTGGCTGCCTGATCATCGGTCGTGTTTTCTATGTGATCCAGCTTTATGTCTACATTTTATTTGTCAAAGATTTCCCTACTACATTCTGGTTTACTGGAATTATCGATGCCGCATTTGTACTATTGTATTTTATTTTCACTTTCCGTGGCGGATTAGGAATTAAGGATTTGTTTTTGCCATTTCGTGAATCACAGAAAATAAAATACAACCAACAACCAGCTGAAGATTTAAAATGCTAAAAAGCCTTTCACCTGACCGCCATTCCGTGTCGTCAGGTGAGCTTGGATGTTAGCGGGCTCAAAAACGAAACCAGGGACGATTATGACAAAACGCTCATCCCCGACTGACAGTTGCAGAATCAGCTTCCTCTCCCTCGTACCTTTCCTACTCATTGCTTTCGGTTTGGCGTGGGGAATCCTGGCTCTGTTCATCTTTCTTCCGGATCAGATGACCGAGATATTTGGCAAATTGACCGGCCAACATCCGCTCTTCTTCTTGGCGGTGTACGCGCCTGCGATAGCTGCCTTCATTGTCGTCACGTACAGCTGTGGGGCCGGAGGTTTGCGGCGTTATCTTGCCCGGCTGATGCTCTGGCGCTGTTCCCCGGCTTGGTCTCTCTTTTTGATTATCGGCATTCCGCTGCTTTTTTTCGGCGGGTCTGCATTGAAGGGAAACCTTTTTGCGGGGCCAATCCCGTTTTCCTCATTTCAATCACTTATTTTGGCATTGGTATTAACTGCTATCAAAGGCCCGGTCGAGGAGTTCGGCTGGCGAGGGCTGGCTCTTCCTCTGCTGCAACGAAAGTTCTTGCCAATCTGGGCCGGGCTGATTCTTGGTGTCATCTGGGGCTTCTGGCACCTGCCTGCATTCATGTTGAGCAGTACGCCGCAAAGCGCCTGGTCATTCACCCCGTTTTTTGCTGGCTCTATTGCAGTCAGCGTGATCGTGACCGCATTATTTAACACATCGCGCGGTAGCATCTTGCTTTCTGCGCTGTTTCACTTTCAGCTCAACAACCCTATCTGGCCCGACGCACAACCTTACGACACGTTCTTGTTCGTGGCTGCTGCAGTTCTGGTTGTCTGGTTCAACCGAAAAGCTATGTTCACTAAAGAAGGGGCCGTCACAGAGGTTATCCCCCAGGCTGAAAGCCGAATGATGCCGCATGATCCAGGAAGCGGTACAGGCACAGATTATTGAGCTTTCGGAAAAAGTGGATTTCTTTATTGATATTTGACCAAGCCCAGCCCTATTGATAACCAATTGAAAGGTGGAGTTTTTGACCGTGGATACGACTTATGGAATGAAAAGTGGAAATTCTTTACATCTGATTTTCTGCCTCTGAGGGGGCAAGTATCTTCCTGAAAGCAGTAATTTGAAAGTGATCAAAGTTATCCAATCTTTCTCTTGGTAATGATCTGTGACTGCACCCCTGTAAATGATCGTTCCGCAAACATACCTTGACACGATCAACGATAATCGTTACAAGAAATACGGACAAGGGATGGATTGGCGTTTATGGAGGTTAACATGGACAATGATGAACTGAAAAAGTATCTTTCAGGGCTATGCATTGCCACCCTCATTTCCGGTTCGGCTCTTATGATGTCTGGTTGTGCGACAAAAGCCAGCGCTTGAAGCGGAGCGAAACCGGATGCAGGTGGCATCCAGAAAGAACAACCGGCAAAGCCGGGCAGTGGCTGAGGCGGAATGAAGAAATAGTGCAGTTTGCACTATCAAAAACAACCATTTTCGATTATTGTCTTTTGAAATTCAGCAGCAATCATTCCCTAAAAACGTTACAGAAATATCAACTGAAAACCGAGCATGATTGGAGCGCCACCATCCCTTGCTTATTATAACATACGCCGATGAGCCCTACAAAGATTGATCTCGAAGTTATTTATCCTCGATGTCGCATGCTTCTTGGTACCGATATGTGGCAACAGATCATTTCCGGCCACGATCTGGATCGCAAGCCCGAAATTTTTCCGAAAGTCATCGTGGATTATAAACACCATGCGCACATTCCTGAATTTCTGCCTGAACTCGCCCGCCTTGAATGGAGCGTCTCACAAGCGAAAGAAAGAAGTATCACCATACCGGATGATCAGGAAGATGTAACTATCAACCCCACCCTTCTTTTGCATGAATTTCAATGGAAGAATCTTGCTAATGATGTGGGTTTTCCATCCGCACAGAAACCTGAACCAGGTAACGAATATATCCTGATATGGAAACACCCTGAAGATGGCGAGGTTCAAACCAAGGCCGCCTCCCCGGAGGATCTGCTCATTCTTAAGATGATCTCCGAGAACATCGACAGGAAGGAAGTGGCACAGACAGGCGCATTACCGACCTTCGTGGTTGACGCTTTAGTGGATCGTGCCATCGAAAAAGGAATCATCATTGCACCACCATCGCTTATCCGGCGCAATTTCGATATCATTAAGACATCTCCTTTCGCAAAAAAGAATTTCCTCGTCTCGCCGTCATTTACCCTTCAGTGGCATATTACCCAGGTCTGCGACCTCCACTGTAAGCATTGCTATGATCGGAGTGATCGATCCACGCTGACACTTAAGCAGGCCCTGAAGATCATCGATGATCTCGATATCTTTTGCCACGAGCGCCATGTAAATGGTCAAATATCATTTACCGGTGGAAACCCCCTTCTGCATCCGGATTTTTTATCCATATATCAAGCTGCCGCTGATCGTGGTTTTACCCTTTTTGTTTTGGGAAATCCGACGACCCGTGAACAGATTAAGACATTGCTCGCCATCCAGCAACCTGATTATTTTCAGGTGAGTCTGGAGGGTTTATCTGCATACAATAATTTCATCCGGGGAAATGGTCACTTCGAAAGAACCATGGGCTTTCTCGAATTACTTCGTGAACTCGGGGTCTATTCCATGGTTATGCTTACCCTGACAAAAGAAAATATCCACCAGGTTCTACCCCTCGCCGAATTGCTACGTGGAAAGGCGGATGTCTTTTACTTCAATCGTCTGTCGAAGGTGGGTCAAGGGGCAAGCCTTGAACTTCCTCCGAGGGAGGACTACATCTCTTTTCTGGAAACATATGTTGAAGCATGCGAAAATAACCCTGTTTTGGGCTTGAAGGATAATCTCATCAACGTACTTAGGTATCAGAAAGAATTGGCACCCTTTGGTGGTTGTACCGGCTTCGGTTGCGGGGCCGCGTTCAATTTTGTCGCTGTTCTTTCTGACGGGGAAGTGCATGCCTGCAGAAAATTTCCCTCTCCTATAGGGAATATATTGCACCAGAGGATTGCAGAGATATATGATTCAGAAATTGCACAACGTTATCGCTCTGGATGTGCCGAATGTCGATTGTGTATTCTGCGACCTGTGTGCGGGGGGTGCCTTGCAAGCGCTTATAGTTGCGGTCTTGATGTTTTCGAAAAGAAAGATCCCTTCTGCTTCTTGTAACTAATTTACAGAAAAGTGGGGTTCGCGGAACTGCTATCGCATATTTCCATTGGCAATGCGCAAAATTTTTATTCTTTGACTCCATGTATCTGTGGGTATATCCAGCAACCTCTTCTTCCTG
>RPRI01000287.1 GCA_003818505.1 Desulfobacteraceae bacterium
ATATGCTCCATAAGATTTTTAAAAAGTCCGAATTTTCTCCGCGCATAATAATTACCTTCCAGGTAATGGCATTCGCCGGGATGTCACCCCGAGACCCAGACTCCGTCCGCGCCCTGTACCAGCGCCGCAAGAAAAAACTTGGGGCTCATACGGCCGGTACACGGAATCCTGATGACCCTTATATTCGGGGGATACTCCATTCTCCCCACACCTGCAAGATCTGCGGCTCCGTAGCTGCACCAGTTGCAGAGAAAACTTACGATTTTTGGTTCCCTTTCAGACATAATTTTCTCCTCTGTTAAATCTCAAATTTGAAATTTGAAATCTCAAATTATCTACATCGCTTCATTCAGCGCGGTGATCTGCGCGAATATCTGATCATTATCAAATCCCTTCAGCCGGATGGCGCCGGACCGGCAGGAGGCAACGCACAGACCGCACCCTTTGCAGAGCACAGGATTGATCTGGGCCTTTCCCGGGTTGAACCGTGCGGTTTCTTCAATAAACGACGGCGCGGAATAGGGGCATATGGATACGCAGACGCCGCACGAGCTGCAGCTGGCCGGAACGACTTCGGCTATGGTTCCGCTGGTATGAATAGTTTTTCTGGCCAGAAGAGTGACGGCCCTGGATGCCGCTGCCTTGCCCTGAACTATGGATTCATCGATGGGCTTGGGGTAATGGGCCATACCGCATAGGAATACGCCGTCTGTCGCAAATTCGGAAGGGCCCAACTTGGCGTGACGCTCAACGAAAAATCCGTCGGAATTCATCGGAACTTTGAAAAAATTGGCCAGTTTTTCATCCCTGTTCGGAACAATTGCCGTGGCCAGTGTGATCAGGTCGGTCTCTATTTCAAGCGGAGTTCCGAGAATGTGATCCATCAGCTTAACCGAAAGTTTGCCCTTGTCCAGGCTGACCTCAGGTTTTTTATCCATTGAATACCTTATGAAGATGATGCCTTTTTCCCGTGCCTCCTTGAACAGATACTCCCGTTCTCCGTAAGTCCGGATATCCCGGTAGAGCACATAGATATTCATACCCGGATTCAACTCTTTAAGGGCCAGCGCATTGTCAATGGAATGGGTGCAGCAGACCCGGCTGCAATAAGGACGATCAGGTTCCCGGGATCCAACGCACTGAATGAACACGGCAGACTGAAGAGATGACAGCGCAACATCTTTTTCTATGAATTTTCTGTCCAGCTCCAGACTGGTCAGAATTCGGGAATCCTTTCCGTAGAGATATTCGGTTGGTTGATAAGGATATGCACCGGTAGCCAGAACAGCCACACCATGATCGACTACAGATTCCTGACCGCCTGCATTAATGGTGGATTTGAAGCTGCCGACAAATCCATCCATCTTAACCAGTTCGGCATTCAGATGAACATGAATTTTGTCGTCCTGGGTTACATCCTGAATAAGAACGTTAAGCTGCTGCTGAATATCTTCGCCTTTGGCCGTCCGATAAAGATTTCTGGCCTGGCCGCCCAGGTTTGAACTTTTTTCAACGATATGGGTTTCATACCCCTGAAGCGAGAGGCTTCTAGCTGCTGTCATTCCGGCAATGCCTCCGCCGACCACAAGGGCCGAAGACTTGATCTGAAGTTCTGCTTCAGCCAAAGGCATCGTCAGCGCCACCTTGTAAACCGCGGATCTAACCAGGTCTTTGGCCTTTTGGGTAGCCAGCTCCGGATTTTTCTTATGGACCCATGAGTCGTGGTTTCGAATATTGGCCATCTCAAAGAGATACTTGTTCAGACCGGCGCTTACAAGGGTCTCCTGGAACAGTGGTTCATGCGTCTTGGGAGTGCAGGCGGCAACAACAACCCTGTTTAAACCCTCCTTCTTGATTATCTGTGCCATGGTTTCCTGGGTATCCTGGGAGCAGGTATAGAGATTGTCGGTCGCATATTCCACATAAGGAAGAGTCTTCGCATATTCCGCTACAGATGGAACATTGACAACACCGGCTATGTTGATGCCGCAGCGGCAGACAAAGACACCGATCCGGGGGCGCTCGCCAGTGACATTGGTTTCCGGAATTATCTCCTTGACGCGTGTCAATGTATTCCTTGCTTCCGCCAGAATCTCTCCGGCCGCGGCCGCAGCCGCGCTGGAATCAATTACAGACTGGGGAATATCCTTCGGACCCTGGAAAGCCCCGCACACATAGATTCCGGGCCTTGATGTAGCCACAGGTTCAAATGTGGTGGTTTCACAGAAATTGCCGGGAGTCAGTTCGATTCCAAGATTTTTTGCCATGCCGACCACTTCCGGGGATATTTCCATGCCGACAGACAGCACGATCTGATCAAACACCTCGACAACGCTCTCACCGCTTTCCGTGATATACCGTATGCTCAGATCATCGGTTCCCGGAACCGGCTCTATGGTATGCACCCGGCTGCGTATGAACCGCACCCCGTGTTTGTCTTTGGCCGTGTTGTAAAACCGCTCGAAATCTTTACCGTGAGTCCGCATGTCCATGTAAAAGATTGCGCAGTCCAGATCGCTTCCCGAGTGTTCCTTGGCTATTACAGCTTCCTTGATGGCATACATGCAGCAAACAGACGAGCAGTAGGCATGATCGCATTTGTTCATATCGCGGGAACCCACGCACTGGAACCAGGCGATCTTTTTAGGCTCTTTATGATCCGAGAGGCGCACCAGATGCCCGGACGTGGGGCCAGAAGCCGACAGAATCCGCTCCATTTCCATGGCCGTGATGACATTAGGATGTTTGGCGTATCCGTATGAATCAAATTTTGACGGATCAAACGGCTGGTATCCCGGTGACAGGATGATGGACCCGACATTCAGTTCGACAATTTCGTCCTGCATGGTGTGATCAATGGCATTAACTCCGCAGAATTCAGTGCAGACCTGGCATCCGCCGGTTTTGAAATGCATGCAGACCGAACGGTCAATAACCGGGGTGTTGGGAACGGCCTGGGCATAGGGCACATAAACCGGTTTACGGCCTTTCAACCCCATGTCGTATTCGGAAGGAATGGGTTTGAAATCTTTGGTTGTGACGCTGTTGCGAATCTTTTCCAGGGTTATATGGCCGGTCGGGCAGACCGATGCGCAGGCCCCGCAGGCCATGCAGACATCCGTCTGGATATGAAACGGGGTATCCACTTTCATATCCACGCCACGTCCGGTCAGGCTGATAGCGCTGTTTCCCATTTTCGCGCAGATCCGCGTACACAGTCCGCAGAGAATACAGGTATCTTCCTCTTTTTTGAACCTGGTCCCCGCGATGCCGTATTTTTTACCAAGTTCTTTCAGAATCGCCACATCCGGGCATCTTGCCATCAGAAGCTCGACGATCAGTTTCCGCCCCTGGTGAACAGGTTCGGAATCGGTTTTGACATCCATGCCCTCCCAGATGGGATAATTGCACGAGGTTACAAACCGGCTTCGACGGCCATCAAAGACTTCTACAGTACACAACCGGCACATGCCGGCCGGTTCAAGTGCCTTGTGATGACAAAGGGTAGGAATTTCAACCCCGTATTTCTGAGCGACTTGAAGAATATATTGACCTTCTTCGCCCTGAACGGTTTTACCATTGAGTTTGAATGTTATCATAAAACATGCCCCTTATAATTTATCGAATCACAATTGCGTCAAATTTACAGGTATCATAACAGATACCGCATTTGATGCACTTGGACTGGTCGAGTGAATGCGGCTTCTTTTTATCGCCAGTGATCGCCTCCTGCGGACATTTTTTGGCGCAACTGCGGCAGCCGGTACAGGTTTCCGGGTCGATTTCATAATGAAAAAGCGGTTTGCAGACACCTGCCGGGCATTTTTTATCCCGGATATGGGCTTCATATTCATCCCGGAAATACAAAATCGTGGTCAGAACCGGGTTGGGCGCGGATGTTCCCAGACCGCAGAGAGAGAACCGCTGAATCATGACGCCCAGCTCTTCTAAAAGTTCGATGTCGCCTTCCTTGCCGTTGCCCTGACAGATGCTGGTCAGAATCTCGAGCATCTGCTTGATGCCTTCCCGGCAGGGGTTGCACTGGCCGCAGGATTCTTCTTTCAGAAAATCCAGAAAATACCGGGCCAGATCTACCATGCAGGTGTCCTGATCCATGACGATCATGCCGCCTGATCCCATAATGGAGCCTACCTCGGCCAGTTTCTGATAATCCACCGGCAAATCCATCATCCGCGCCGGAATACATCCGCCCGAGGGGCCACCGGTCTGAACCGCCTTGAATTCTTTTTTCCGGGGAACTCCGCCTCCGATGCTGAAAACTATATCCTTCAGGTTTATGCCCATGGGGACTTCCACCAGGCCGGTATTTTTGATTTTGCCCACCAGGCTGAAGACCTTGGTTCCCTTGCTGTTGGCTGTTCCCATGGAAGCATACCATGCGCCGCCCTTTAAGAGGATAGGGGGAACATTGGCATAGGTTTCCACGTTGTTGAGGTTGGAGGGACCGTCACGAAACCCTTTTTCAACCGTATGCACGTACTTGGCTCGTGGCCTGCCCACCTTTCCTTCAAGCGATGACATCAGGGCCGTTGATTCACCACAGACAAACGCTCCGGCTCCCCGGTATATTTTGATATGGAAGGAAAATGAT
>RPRI01000288.1 GCA_003818505.1 Desulfobacteraceae bacterium
GGCACAACATTGGCAGGATTGAAGGCCGCCTGTTCAACCTCGGCAAAATAATTTTCCGGGTTTTTGTTCAGTTCGAGAATGCCTACCTCGATCAGAGGATAATCCTTTTTAAACCAGACCTTGGTCAGGTCAAATGGATGGTAGGGGCATTTCGCCGCCTCTTTCTCCGGCATTATCTGCACGTAGAAGGTCCAGCGCGGAAATTCGCCCTTCTCTATGCTTCCGTAGAGGTCTCTCTGATGGCTCTCTCTGCACTTGCCAATGACCGCCTCGGCTTCCTGATCGGTCAGGTTCTTGATTCCCTGCTGTGTTTTCAGGTGAAACTTGACCCAGTAGCGTTCGTTTTTGGCGCTGATGAAACTGAAGGTATGGCTTCCGAAGCCGTGCATGTTACGATAACTGGCGGGAATGCCGCGGTCGCTCATTACAATGGTGACCTGGTGCAATGCCTCGGGAAGGGAAGTCCAAAAATCCCAGTTATTAAGAGCACTGCGAAGATTTGTGCGCGGATCCCGTTTCACTGCATGGTTGAGATCGGGAAATTTGAGCGGATCACGCAGGAAAAATACGGGTGTGTTGTTTCCTACCAGGTCCCAGTTTCCCTCTTCGGTGTAAAACTTCATCGCAAAACCCCGGATATCACGCTCGGCATCGGCAGCGCCGCGTTCGCCTGCAACGGTGGAGAAACGTACAAAGCAGTCGGTTTTCTTGCCGACCTTTGAAAAGATATTCGCCCTGGTATACCTGGTGATGTCATGAGTTATGGTGAAGGTACCATAGGCACCGGAACCTTTAGCGTGCATGCGTCTCTCGGGAATCACTTCACGGTCAAAATGGGCAAGTTTCTCAAGATACCAGACATCCTGAAGCAGCATCGGGCCACGGGGACCTGCCGTCATTACGTTCTGGTTGTCGACAACCGGAGCGCCGTTTCTGGTAGTCAGTTTTTTTAAATCTTTCATATAACTTCCTCCTTTTTTTAAGCAGTTTGTAAATCTATCATTCAACTTCTATCCTGGAATCATTCCGGATAAATTGAAATAAAAAAGCAGGCCTGCTTTAGCGGTCATATATCATCTTGGATCAGCCTTAAGGAATGAGCTCTTTTGGACGTGTGGTGCATTCCCGGCAATAACCGTAATATTCCATCCGTGCATCAGTAACTATGAAGCCTGCTTCACGTGCAATATCCTTCGGCTCGATTGACGGGGGGATATTGTAATCCATGATTTTTCCGCAGAGCTTGCAGACAAGGTTAATATGCTCTTCAGGATTTACTTCATAACGGTTTTCAAGCCGGTCAAATTCCAGGTTTTTTATCAGGCCGTGCTTTGACAATTCACTAAGTGTTGCATAAATAGTTGATAAACTGACTCTTTTTGTTTTTTTCCGGGCCTCTTCACAGATCATATTGGCCCCTGGATGAAGATGCCCTTTTTCGACCAGCACATCGACAACAGCAAGCCTCTGCGGGGTTATTTTAAAACCCAGTTCTTTCAGTTTACCGATAAGCGCTTCACGTGTTATTTTTTTCATTTCGGAATGATTCCAGATTTGAACCAAACTAATATCTCTTTCCGTTTTTGTCAAGGATTCATTGTGCAGAATTATACCCACTGCCACAACACTTTTTCTGGCAGCCCGTTTTGATATAATAATGGATTCGGGTTATTAAATTCAGATGTAAGCAGCGTAAAGCTTATGTTTATTTATGTAATTTGATATAATGGAATTATAGAGCCCATGCGATTTTCCCGATGCTTATCGAGTAAAAGAGTGCTTTGTATAGCTACAATCATTGGCTGGCAGGGATATGCGCTGACAAAGTTCTGCCAGAAATTTTATTGCAACTTATCACAAGCGGTTTTTTGCAAACCGATAAGAAGCGTTATAAAGGTCCTGGTTGTGATTTCAATGAAAAGAGGGTTAGCCGATATATCGACTAACCCTCTTTGTTCATTGAATTATTAAGGTGCCGAGGGGCGGAATTGAACCGTCGACACGCGGATTTTCAGTCCGCTGCTCTACCGACTGAGCTACCTCGGCCTGTTAAAAATCAAGAGTTCTATTTATTTTAACCACCCATCCTTGTCAAGATTTTTTCCCATATCCCCGAAAAGAAATTGCATCAGGGCGCTTGCGCAGATGGCGGCTGTTTCGGCTTTAAGTATACGGGGACCGATGCTGACCGTTATAAAGCCGCTCTCCTTTGCCTTTTCAATTTCATTAACCGAAAAACCTCCTTCGGGTCCAAACATAACAAGAATTTTTTTTAAATCATCATGTTCAGCGACAAGAATTTTCGGATCAAGAAGATTTTTTTCATTTTCCCAGAACACTATCTTGAGATCGAAATCCTTTTCAGAAGTTATAACCTCTTCAAAGGAAACGGTCTTTCCTATTCCGGTAATTTTAACGCGCTTGCACTGCTTGGCGGCTTCTTTTGCAATTTTCTCCCATCTCTTTGTCCGTGCGCGAACGCGTTCGTCATCCGGCCTCGGCACCGAACGCTCGGAAATAAAGGGTATCCACCTTGAAATCCCAAGCTCGGTAAGTTTGCGGACAAGATCATCCATCTTACCTTCTTTAAGAAACGACTGGGCAACAACCAGTTCAAGGGGAGATTCGACACCTGGATCGGAAGACCCGAGAAGAGAAACTTCAACCTTTGCTGAAGACAAAGAGGCTATCCTTGCGTCATACCGTTTTCCCGTTCCGTCAAAAAGGCCTATCCTCTCCCCGGGTTTTAAACGGAGAACATTTATAATATGCCTGGCATCAACCCCTCTTACAGCAGGATTCGGCCCGGAAAGTTCCGATTCTTCAATAAAAAAAAGTCTCATTGAACTCTTTTATATATTAACTGGAATTTCTGCAAATCAATTATTAACGCATCACTGTAAAAAGCAGGAACCGGCATAAGGAGCCGTAACAAAATGGATAGATATGTAATGGTCATTTTGTAACAGCCCTTAAGACAAGCAGGACTTTCAACCAATATTGCGCAATTTGGGGTTTTAGGGTAAGATTTTCTTTACAGAATACAAACGGGGTTTATTCACGACCAGTCATAACCATCAGTATAAGGAGGTTGTTACATGACGAACAACAAGCAGGGTGACCCGGGCAAATTTATTGAAGTTCTTGGACTTACCGAAGAGCCGGTAGGCATTTTTTATACCAACAAAAAACCGGAGGAAGGATTTTCACCAAAACCGATGGACCTGCCTACCCGTGAAATGGAAATCAAAAATGAGATTGACTGGCAGTCCATATTCAGCAACTTCTCATGTGTATTGGGAAATATCTGGCTCGCCAGGAAGAAAAAAAAGGCGGCATACTTTTCCGCTGAACAATTCGGCTGTCCGGGCTGCGCTTTCTGGCTCGGCTTCATGAGCCCTCAATCGGAAACAATCACTCATTACGTTTCAACAGGAATACCGGGGAGAATAGAGGGTGAATTCTACTGTGATTCTCCTGGTGAATTCAGACGTATCATGGACTCAATCGACCCTCTTCCCGCCCCTGCAAAATATTGCGTCGCAAAGCCTCTCGGCCTTTTTACCGCTGATGAGAAACCGGATACTGTCGCGTTTTTCGCAAGACCCGAATCCTTGTGCGGCCTTCACCAGCTCGCTACTTTCGTGACAAACGACTATGAGGCCGTAGCATCACCCTGGGGCGCCGCATGCACGAACCTCATTACCTGGCCCTATAAATATCTTGCAGCAGGGAAAAACAAAGCAGTCCTCGGAGGCTGGGATCCCTCGGCCCGCAAGTTCTTCAAAACAGACGAGCTCTCATTTACCGTGCCGTACAAGATGTTCGACCAGATGCTCAGCCGTTACACCGAGTCTTTCCTCATGACCGATACCTGGTCAACAGTAAAGAAAAAGATTGAACGAAGCAACGAAACGTGGAGAAAAAAAGCGGCGGAATAAAATTCCTGTTATTATTGGCATTATTGAAGCGGCAGCCGGCAGCTGAGAACTTCAAAGTCGCTCCACCACCTGGCGGACATCGGATAAACATCATCGCTTTTTAGGATTTTTCACAGCGCAATTACAGTTCCTCGTAAGGTCCGAGAAAACGTTCACCGTTAAAGTGGATCAGATGTGTCGGAGACTCGGCAATCCAGACTTCCGTCTCCCAAAAACAATTCCTTCAATTCCTGTCTTCGTTTCGGGTTCACAGGCCCGTGGCTGGTAAAAGCCTCAACCAGAACCAGCCAGTTTTTCTCTATATGATGCACCAGTGATACTCCACACGCAGAGCGGGTGGCCTCAGGTTGCCCCCCCAGAGGGGGGCTTTAAACTTCGGGAAAGCCCCGTTGGGGCTATCAATTTAATCCTAAATCCAGTTGTTCTTTCTCGTCCTCTTCTTGCTCTCTTATGTATTTACGTATCGTCTCTTCATCCAACCCAACCGTGCTGACACAATACCCTCTGGCCCAAAAGTGCAACCCTGACACCCGCTTCTTTCCCAATACTGTTCGATGAATCAACACCGCACTCTTGCCTTTCAAAAA
>RPRI01000289.1 GCA_003818505.1 Desulfobacteraceae bacterium
CAATTTTTTTGTTCTCATTTGCGGCAAATATTGTTTCTGCGGCAGATGACATGTGGTTTTCGGATTTGTTTATTATCTTACAGATTTTTTTGAAAAGTTTCCGGGATGAATTGACGTCGACAGAGAATTCGGAGAGATTGAACAGCGGAAATTTTTCTTTTGCCTTGATTGAAATGATATCCTCTGGAAGCTGAGCCGGTTTGATTTCTGTTTTTGCCGCAGACTTTTCCTGGGCTGTAAATATCTTTTCATAGAAATCGAGTATTTTTGAATATGCAGGCCTGAGTTTTTTTATGATACCGGCAGATTTTTTTATCATTTCCGGTGTCCCTGTCGCTGTTTCCGTCATCACATTTTCCTTAAAAAGTAAAATTATTTACCACGAAGGGCACGAAGAGAACGAAGAACGGCATAGAATATAACTTCGTGACCTTCGTGTTCTTCGTGGTTTTATATGATTATCACGCGCATATGATTTATTATGAAAATAAACCATTTTCATGCTTCGTTACGCCGTCACAGAGGCAAGGAGGCTTTTTACAAATCCATCACTGTTAGCTGAAACATAAAGGGGAGAAGGCAATAATAACTTCTCCCCTTTATTATGATGTTATATGTTGCTCTGCTTATACAAGTCCTGACGCAATATTTTTTACAGGACGGAACATTTTTGCAAGAGCCATCTGCCTTGTGATTCCGAAATCAAAAACCGATGCTACGGCAAACTTGTGGTAAAGTTCGGGATTATATGCAACAAGATAAATTACCCTTACATCATCCGGGTCGAGCAGCTTGGCTGAAGGGCATATCTTTTTAATTTCACCGAGACGCTTGTTAGCAAGCGCAAGCATTTCCTCGCGTTCCCCGAAGTTCATGGCGCCTGTAGGGCATGTTTTTACGCATGCCGGAAGCAATCCGTTCTGAACTCTGTCGAGGCACATATCGCATTTTGCAAGAGTTCCGTCTTTCCCTTTGCGGGGGATATTATACGGACAGGACTCTATTATCTCTTTTGCATTAAGGCCTTTGGTCTTTGCAGTATATATGACGGCTCCGGTCGCTTCATCTTTGTATATCGCGGATTTATCGCCTGCGGTGTCAAGGCAGGGTGGCTCAACACAGTGCCTGCATTGTTCCGGGAAAAAGAGCCATTTCAATTTGCCGTCAATCACCTCTTCCCGCATTCTGACAACCTTATAGGTGTTGAAAGAAACATCAGCGGGATTTTCATTAGTGCCCCGGTTGACGGTATTTTCAGCAGGGAGATTTTTCCATTGTTTGCAGGCTACCTGGCAACCCCGGCATGCAGTACAAACTGTAGTATCGACAAAAAACGACTTGCTCATTTAGATCACCCCCTTTTTATCTTCGATATGTTGACCATAAAGGCCTTGGTTTCAGGAATTCTGGTATTGGGATCGCCTGTTGACGGCGTGAGAAGATTCGGACTCTCCTCCTTGCCGCTTACGGGCCATCTCCAGCCGAAGTTATAAGGCATTCCTATCTCATGTACTATCGAATCGCCAATCTTAAACGGTTTGAACCGCTTGGTGACTACCGCGGTGCATTCAATGGATCCACGCACCGAAGCAACTTTTACGCGCTCACCGTTTTTAATGCTTTTCAGCTTGGCAAGCTCTTCGCTCATTTCAACAAAGACCTGCGGCTGAAGCTCAAGAAGCCATGCCTGGGGACGGGTCATAAGACCTGTCTGCCAATGCTCGGAAACGCGGTATGTTGTGCCGACATAAGGAAATCTCGGATCACATGATGCAACTTTGTCGGCATCAGTTCCGTAAACAGGAATAGTCGGGTTTGTGATCTGACCGCTCATAAAGTTCTTTTCTACCGGGCATTCCAGAGGTTCGTAATGCTCGGGGAAAGGACCGTCTACTAGCCCGGGGCCGAAGATCGCGCCAAGGCCATCTTTTTGCATTATAAATGGATATTTCCCGTCCGCCCTAGCCGTACCATCAGGGTTACTGAGCGGAGGTGCAGGCCCGTCGGGAATGTCGCCTTCCCATTTACCCGGGACATATTTGCCATCCTTCTGATCGAATGTATATTTGACTACCCATCTCTTTTCGTCATTAGGTTTGCCTGTCATATCAACTGACGCCCGGTTGTAAATAATTCTTCTGTTCACCGGCCATGCCCAGGCAAATTCGGGGTAAAGTCCGATGTTGCTGGCAACATCCTTCTGGCCACGCCTTGCGGACATGTTACCTTTGTTTGTATAACTGCCGCAGTATATCCAGTTTCCGGATGATGTTTTCCCGTCGCCCTGCAGGAAGACGAAACTGGGCACAAGGTCTCCCTTTTTAAACTGCTGGTTCATAACGGTGGCATCTTCAAGGAAGTAGCCGTTGATCTCTTTTGCGATCTTATGGGGATCATACTTGCCGTTTGTCATGTAATCCCATTTGAGTTTCAGAATCGCATCCGGGAACTTACCGCCCTCTTTTTTATACGCCTCTTTAAGCATGTTCCCGAGTTCCATGATGATGTCGCCGTCGGGTTTACTGTTTCCAAGAGGTTTCGGGCCTTCATAGCGCCACTGCATCCAGCGTCCGCTGTTTGATATGCTTCCTTCCTTTTCAACGGAAACCGCAGCAGGGAGCATGAAAACCTCAGTCTTTATTGAGGAAGGTTTCATTCCAGGGCCTTTCCAGAATGAGCCTGTTTCGTTGTCAAACAGGTTTACATTGACCATCCAGTCGAGCTTTGTCATCGCCTTTCTTGCTTTTCCGGCGTTGGTGCTGCTGCATGCCGGGTTCATGCCCCAGGCTAAAAAGCCCTTGATGCTTCCCTTGTACATCTCATCAAAGATATCAAGCCAGGTATATGACTTGCCGTCTTCAGCTTTCGGGAGCAGCTGGTATCCGAACTCGTTTTCCTTCGTGGCATTTTCGCCGAAAAAGGATTTGAACATGCTTACCGCATATTTCGGATAATTCTGCTTCCAGTTTACCGACATCGGATCTTTTGATTCAGGTTTTATGCTTGCAAGGAAAACGTCAAGCGATGCCTGAGATGCTTTTGGCATTGCGGTATATCCCGGCAGGATATGCCACAAAAGGGCCTGGTCAGTAGATCCCTGCACGTTTGATTCGCCGCGAAGAGCATTAACACCACCACCCGCAACACCCATATTCGCAAGAAGAAGCTGGATAATGGACATTGAGCGTATGTTCTGGACACCGACCGTATGCTGTGTCCATCCCATTGCATACATGATCGTGCCTGCCTTGCCTTTTGCCCCTGTCGCGGCATAGGTTTTGTAAACTTCCAGAAGATCTGCTTCCGAAGTCCCGGTTATCCTGGAAACAAGCGCAAGATTATACCTGCTGTAATGGTTTTTTAAGGCATTGAAAACAGAGCGGGGATCTTTTAGCGTAAGATCTCTTTTCGGAGCTCCTTTTTCATCATTATCGAATGTCCAGGTGCTTTTGTTATAGCTTTTTTTCTGGGAATCAAAGCCTGAAAATAAGCCATCCTTGAAAGAGAAATCCTTGTTGAGCAGGAAGGTTGCGTTCGTATAATTCACGACGTAATCTTCGTTATAAAGCTTATTTTCCAGTATATATTTTATCATACCGCCTAAAAATGCGATATCAGTGCCTGAACGTAAGGGAGCATAAATGTCGGCTTTTGAAGAAGTCCTTGTGAATCTGGGGTCAACGCTTATGACTTTTCCTCCGCTTTGCTGAGCCATCGTGACATACTTGAAGGAGATGGGATGGTTTTCAGCCGCATTGCTTCCCATTATAAGTATGCAGTCGCTGTTCTTTAAATCGATCCAGTGGTTTGTCATCGCACCGCGCCCGAACGACTCTGCCAGAGCCGCAACAGTTGCGCTGTGTCAGATACGCGCCTGGTGTTCGATATAGACAAGTCCGAGGGACCTCAACAATGCCTGGTAAATCCAGCATTCTTCATTGTCGAGCGCTGCGCTTCCGACCGAGGCTATAGCGGTCGTATGGTTTACTGTCTGGCCTTTCTCATTTTTCAGGGTGAAAGAGGCTTCCCTTGTTGCCTTGATCCTTTTCGTGATTTCGGCAAGAGCCCATTCCCAAGAGACTTTCTTCCATTCCTTTGAATTCGGCGCCCTGTACATAGGTTCGGTAAGCCTGTTCTTGTTTTCTGCAAGCTGGGAAAGTGCGGCGCCTTTTGAACAAAGGGCTCCGCGGTTAATAACATGATCCGGATCACCTTCGATGTTTATGACGCGGCCCTTATCCTTTCCTGTGTGCACGATTGCGCCACATCCCACGCCGCAATAACAGCAGATCGTGGTTGTCTCCTTTGCATCCTTGGTTTTCAACGTCAGGGCGTGTGCTTTGACCGGAGAAAGGTCAAACCCCATGCCGCTGACGGCGATTCCGGCAGCAGTTGC
>RPRI01000290.1 GCA_003818505.1 Desulfobacteraceae bacterium
GGCTCCGATTTAACGGCAGCCGCGCGTGCATCCTGTGCGGCTGGACCGCCGGAGAATATAGAGGCAAAACCGCCGATCGCCGATAGCGCTGTCAGAACCGCGATGGCGCCTGATAATCTCTTGATCATGCTGACACCTCCTGTCCCGGTCTGTTCAGGACCGGTAAATACGTTACAATAAATCGGTAGAGAAACATCAGCCCGGAGATGAATCCGACGGTAATCAGCATTTCGGAAATCGACGGGAAGTAATAGTTTTCACTGACCGGCGGACGGTAGCCGACTACGAAAACATTGATCCTGTTGAGCAACACTCCGCAGACGATCAGCGCGCAGGCGATGAAAAGCCATCGGCGTGACCGGCGCACGGCCGGAGAAAGCAGCATGATCCATGGAATGATAATGCCACAGATCATCTCCACGAGGAAAGCATTGGTCTGGGCCGTGCCGTCCAGCAGATAAACGTAGGTCCCCCGGATTACCATGTCTCCTGTCTTCAGGGCCAAGTATGTCCCCAGCAGAAAAACCGTGATGCGTGTCAGCGGGGAGAGTATTTTCATTTCCGGGTCGAGCTTAAGCGATGCGGTTGCAAGTGTGGTTTCAAAAACAACCATCGGGTATCCGACCGTAACAGCAGAAACAAGAAAAAGAAGCGGCAGGATGGGCGTATACCAGAGAGGATGCAGCTTGGTCGGCGCTATAAGCATCAGCGAACCCAGGCTTGACTGGTGCATGCAGGAGAGAACCACACCGGAAATTATGAAAAACCACATGATCCTGGGGAGGATCCTGTCGGCGAGGCCGAGCAGATTTTCCACCACCCCGTTAAGGGCGGCCAGAGGCCCCGGCATTTTTACCCGCCCCTTGAACTGTTCGACCAGAATGGGAAGAAATTCTATGTAGAGCACGTTCACATAGAACATCACGCACATTGCCACCTCGAACAGTACCGAGTGCGGATTCCAGTAGACCATCGGCTTCCAGATGGCCCAGGATCGGCCGATATCCACCATCAGTCCAAGGACGACGAAAGTGTATCCCAGCATGGCAGTCAGGAGAGCCGGGCGTATGACCGGCTCATAATAATGCCGGCCGAGGATATGCGCCAGAAATGCAGTCGTGAAACCGCCGGCGGCAAGTGCAACACCGGAGGCAACATCGATGCCGATCCAGATCCCCCAGGGACGGGCGGTACTGAGATTGGACACATATCCGATTCCGCCGATAAACCTGGCCAGCACCGTAACAGCGCCGGCTGCCATGAAAAATGCCATCACGAGCACGCCTGGAGTCCAGAATTTGGCCCTGATAGCTTGTGGGTTAGCGCTCATGACTCTTCTCCTTTATCGTTGATGTCGCGGTCGCTCCTGCTGCCGAAAGCCCGCATTATTCCTCCCAGCATGCCGAAGAGCACAATCGGCGACCAGAGGTAACTGAAAAGGGAACTCTGGATAGTTTCGGCGAGTTCTGTCAGCGGCCGGTGAGGCACCTGAATAAAACCGACCCTGTCAAAGGGAACTCCGGAAATGTAGAGCCAGGAAGTTCCGCCGGCTTCGTGCTCCCCGTAAACATGGTTGACATAGCTGCCTGGATCGCTCTCTATCCTTTTTTTGGCGATCTTCAGCAGATTGCTTCTTCGGCCGAAGGTCATGGCTTCTACAGGACAGATGCCTACACAGCCCGGCAGCTTACCCTCATTTTCAACCCGCTCATAGCAGAAGGTGCATTTCATCACGCGCGGAGTGACCGGGTTGTGATATTCATAGGCCGGGATCTCGAACGGGCAGGCCACCATGCAGTAGCGGCAGCCGATGCATTTGCTGATATCATAATAAACTGCGCCGTTTTCTTTCTTGGTCAGGGCCCCGACGATACATGCCGAAGCGCAGGCCGGGTCCTGGCAGTGCATGCACTGAACCTTGACAAAGGTGGGAACCAGCTGATCGCGCTCGTCCCTACGGCCCGGGTAGTAACGGTTTACCACCGTGTAGGCGCGTTCATCCGGCCGTCGCTTTTTATCCAGGACGGTCAGATCGTCAAAAGGCTGCTCAGGCTGGGGCAGTTTATTTACAGTCTGGCAGGCCTGCTCACATTTGCGGCAGCCGATGCAGCGGTTAAGATCCACCAGGCACCCGAGCGGATCCGCCGGCGCCCTGGATTCCCATGCATGGACGGCGGTGCTGTCCGTTGCAGCACCTGCAACACCTGCTCCGGCAGCGCCAATGCACTTCAAAAATACTCGTCGGTTCAGTTCCATTTAGTTTCTCCCTTGCTAAGACTGCTCACATATATCCTCTCGAACCGGTTCTGCAACTCCATCAGGATTCACTCTCCTTCGGTTAACAGTAATTCTATAAGATCCGGATTCCAGGGATTTATTATATTGAAGATCCGGCTGACTCTTTATTAGAAGGAGAATGTTATTGACCATATCGGGGTCACTTACGATGATAGACAAAGTTTCACCGGGTTGCAGCCGCGCAAGGATCTCATTGCATCGGAGCAGGCACACCGGCCATACCATGTCACTCAGATTTATTTCCATAGGCTTATCTTTTTCGAGCAATAAACATGCCACCTCTTGAAAGTGTTATAAATAATAAACAACCAGCTGATTTCAATATAATAAATTAGAATTGACTATAAAATGTGTTCGGGTTAAATTCTTAAACAGGCTAAACACATGCATAAACAATTAAACAGTTGTTAAAGCAGAAAGCGGATTTTCGCCGACAATTATTTATCTTTATTATATTTAGTGTTCATCCGGAAACAAATTATAGACACTATTGCGTTTCCAATTCGGAAATCGGCAATTTTGGGCAAGCTCAAGGAAATCAAGCGATTGCGCGGAGGCGTACATAATGTATGCCGCACAAGTAATCCCGCAGATTGACACAGAGATCGCACAAAAGGGCCACTTCCGGATGGAAACTATTTAAAATCTCTAAAATCTGCGTTTAACTGCGACCAAAATGTTAATTGCTCTATCAAGGCAGAAGAGCATGAAAAACTTTTGCCGGGCAGAAAAAACAGGTTTTCCCTGAAATTACCAGAAAAAGGAGATAAAAATGAAAGATGTCGACTTAAGCCAGCATTGGTGCCGGATTATCAATACCATGACAGAGGGTCTCATCCTGGTAGATCCCAAAGGCTCTATCCTGATGGTAAACCGGTCTTTTGAACAGCTCACCGGGTACAGTTCCGAGGAGGTTATCGGACGCCCCTGCAAACTGATTGGATGTGACGCGTGCGAATCATTGCAGACAGGCGACGCCAGGGGATGGTGCAAGCTTTTTCATCCCGGACAGGAGGACTTGCGCCACCGCTGCACGATCATCCGGAAGGACGGGAGCCTTCTGCCGGCGCTTAAAAACGCCTCCGTGCTGAAGGATGAGCTGGGAAATGTTCTCGGGGCCGTTGAAACCATCACCGACCTCAGTGAAATAGACCGACTGGATCAGAAGGTAGAGGTGCTGGTCCGCCAGCTGGGTGATTGCGGTTATCTGGGAATCGTGGGCGCATCCCCGGCCATACGCAAGGTGTTTCAGCTGATCGAAAAGGCGGCATACAGCGATTCGCCCATCATTATTTTCGGAGAAAGCGGAACCGGCAAGGAGCTTGTGGCTGAAGCCATTCACGAACGCGGCCTGCGAAAAAGCGGACCCTTCGTCAAACTCAATTGTGCGGCATTGAATGCATCTTTGCTGGAAAGCGAGCTTTTCGGTCATATCAGGGGAGCTTTCACAGGCGCCTACCGTCACCGCGAGGGCAGGTTTGAGGCGGCAAACGGCGGAGACATCTTTCTGGACGAAATCGGCGACATTCCCGAATCGGTACAGGTGAAGCTGCTGCGCGTGCTTGAGAGCAAGCAGGTCGAACGCGTGGGCGACCACCGTCCGATCCTCGTCAATGTGCGGATCATCTCAGCGACAAACAAGAAGATTGATGAGCTTATCTCTCTGAAGCAGTTCCGGGAGGACCTCTTTTTCCGCATAAATGTAATTCCCATCCATCTGCCTGCCCTGCGCGAGCGCAAAGAGGACATCACCCTGCTGGTACAGTATTTTATACAGAGGCTGAGGCGGGCAA
The DNA here is from genome assembly GCA_003818505.1 of Desulfobacteraceae bacterium. Classification (GTDB taxonomy): domain Bacteria; phylum Desulfobacterota; class Desulfobacteria; order Desulfobacterales; family RPRI01; genus RPRI01. The sequence goes on from RPRI01000290.1 coordinate 4,092, forward strand.
CCGGCAAGCCGATCAGCGGCCTGACCCGGAATGCGATGCAGCAGTTCATGGATTATTCCTGGCCAGGGAACATCCGTGAGCTGAAAAGCGCCCTCGAATACGCTTTCGTCATAGCAGAAAGCGGGCAGATCGATTCTGAAGACTTGCCGATGCAGATTCAAAACCGGACAACGGCAGTCGACCTGGCCTTCCCCCCCTTAACAGCTGCTGACTCACCGGAAAAAACGGCGGTCATGGCAGCATTAATCGAGGCCACCGGCA
>RPRI01000291.1 GCA_003818505.1 Desulfobacteraceae bacterium
AAGGGAAGTGACGGCAAGAGGCAGATATTTTGAAAACGGCAAGTGGATTGAAACCGATCCTCTCTCGGTTCATAAGACTTTTGATTTTCCGGAAATAGGCCCAAAAGAGATGTATCTCATGTATCACGAGGAGATGGAATCCCTGGCAAAAAACATACCCGGTATAAAACGAATGAGATTCTGGATGACTTTTTCACAGGAATACCTGACACATCTTAGGGTTCTTGAGAATGTGGGCATGACAAGAATAGATCCGGTAGACTACGAAGGGTGCGGTATTATTCCTTTAAAATTTTTAAAAGCGCTTCTTCCCGAACCGACATCACTTGGTGAAAATTACACTGGTAAAACCTGTATAGGCTGCATGATTGAAGGAATAAAAGACGGGAAACCGAAAAAATACTATATCTACAACATCTGCGACCATGCGGAATGCTACAGGGAAATCAGGGCTCAGGCCATATCCTATACGACCGGAGTGCCGGCCATGATCGGAGCAATGATGATGCTTACAGGGAAATGGAAAGGAAAAGGAGTATTTAACGTGGAGGAATTCGACCCGGCTCCCTTCATGGATAAACTCGGGAGGTCCGGTCTGCCGTGGATTGAAAAATTTTATTGACGACTTCGTAAAAAGTCCATCTGCTGTGTTGCGCTGCATCCTTCGTCATTGCAGCGTACCAGGATGTACGCTTCATTCCTCAGGATTTGCGCGCCTTGCATATGAATCTTTTTACAAAGCCGTCTGTTTATGTATGGTTTTCAAAGTCCAACAGGATTTATTCCTGCTTAACAAAGACTGACTCTGGTTATAATCAAATAAGGATAAAATGCCACCTACCCGAACAAAAGAAATTCAGACACCGTGCTACATAATTGAGGAAGAAGCCCTGCTGCGAAACCTGAATATTCTTGATTCGGTTCAGAAACGGGCGGGATGCAAAATTATCATGGCACTGAAGGGGTTTGCCATGTTCGGTGTTTTTCCCTTAATCAGGCAGTATCTCTGCGGTGTCGCCGCAAGCTCTCTTGATGAAGCAAGACTCGGATATGAAGAGTTTGGGAGGGAAGTACATATCTGCGCCCCGGCATATGCCAAAACAGAATTCGATGAACTGCTGTCTTATGCCGACCACATTGTGTTTAATTCTTTTTCCCAGTGGAAGCGCTATAAAGCAATAGTAAAAGGGAATAAAAAGGAAGTCTCATGCGGCATAAGGGTCAACCCGGAGCATTCCGAAGTAAAGGTGGCGATTTACGATCCGTGCGGCCCTTTTTCGAGACTGGGAACAACAAGGGCAAATTTCGAAGAAAAGGAGATGGACGGAATCACAGGCCTGCATTTTCATAACCTTTGCGAGCTCAATTCTGATTCGCTCGCAAGAACCTTAAAAACGGTTGAAGATAAATTCGGCTTATTTTCCCGAGGGCTCAAATGGATCAACTTCGGAGGAGGACACCATATAACAAGAAAAGATTACGATACGGATCTCCTCTGCAGCCTTATAAGTGATTTCAAAAATCGCTACCCTCTGGAGATTTACCTGGAACCAGGAGAGGCGATAGCGCTGAATGCCGGAGTCCTGGAAGCATCGGTTCTTGACATCATTCACAACAAGAAGCAGATCGCGATACTCGACACTTCAGCCGCAGCCCATATGCCGGATGTGCTTGAAATGCCTTACAGGCCTGCAATCAGAGGCGCCGGCCTTCCGGGAGAATACAGGCACACCTACAGGCTCGGAGGCATGACATGCCTTGCAGGAGACATCATAGGAGACTACTCCTTTCCGGAACCGCTTAAGGCGGGCTCCCGTCTTGTTTTCGAAGATATGGCCCACTATACGATGGTTAAAAACAACACCTTCAACGGCGTCCGCCTTCCTTCCATCGCGGTAAGAAAATCATCCGGTGACACCCGCATTATCCGCAAATTCGGGTATGAAGATTATAAAAACAGGCTTTCCTGAACCGAAACAGCGAGCGCATTCCCCGCTGCTTGCGGCGGGGAGCTTCAATAACATTCTTTCCGGGGTTCGGGGCAGGCAATCGGTTTTGCCGATCACTCGGTTTCAAGCATTCCGAATCTCTTAGCATCAATGAGCTTTATTCCGTTTTTGCGTAAAACTTCAATGGCCTTGTCATTATCGCTGAAACGGAAAATCATGACCGCGCCGCCCGATGAAAAACCAATAAAAGCATACATGTAAACGACATTCACGTTAGCGTTCTTCAAAGGCTTAAGCAGCGCAGCAAGCTGTCCGGGTTTGTCTTCGATCTCGGCGGCAACCACCTCATCAACGATGGCCGGCAGATGCCTTTCCATCAATATGCGTCTTGTTTTGGCAAGATCCGAGACAAGAAGCCGCAGGATTCCGAACTCACCGGTATCAACGAGGTTAAGTGCTCTTAAGTTTATACCGGCATCCCCAAGCGCCTGGGTCACCTCCAGCAGCCGGCCCGGTGAATTTTCAATAAGAACGGCGATCTGTTTTAATTTCACTGAAACCTCCTTTTTGCAGATGAACTTTTTATGATGAGCTCGTAAGAAAGTCTAAATATGCTCACTTAACCCCGATAAACGGGATAAGTAAGTTTACGAAATTATTTCCGCCCGGAAATAATTTCTAACTTGCTAATGAGCTTTTTGGGGATTTTTAAATAACTTCGTTAAATCACAAGAACTCGGGCTAACGCCCTCAAACAGCTTGTGATTTTTAACGCTCAGTTCCTTAAAAATCTATTTCCCAAAAATCTCAAATCCGTTCGCATATGACTTTTTACGAAGCCGTTTTTTATGGAGTCATCACATTATAACATATATATAACCATAAAGAAGAGGCATAAGTCATGTCAAGAAAAATGGGCATTGAGGCTATCCATGCAGCCGTTTATCATTCGTTTAAATTAAACCGGACAAGCTTAAATCTTTTACGTATGCTTTCAGATATATTTGCGCCGATTCTCGCCATAAAAAGATTCTCCGGACGCAGCATTATATTAAGCTCGTTTGTCGGATATATCCCGAACCCGAAATGTGAAAAAAGATTTATCAGGATGTTGCGGTATTCAATAACCGATTTATTTGTTCCGCTTATATCCCATGTCCATGAATAACCGACCATGTAAATAATGCGGTCTTCCATCAAAGGATGATCAAGAAGAAACCCGAGAAGATTTTTAGATATTCCTTTTAATCGCCACTTTCCGGAAACCTCTGTTACAGCAACTTCCATCATAACCCGGCCCTCGATTTTCGACCACCTTTCATCAGGGTTGGGATACCGGAGTATGCTTATTCCTATAATTTTTTTATTCTCCGTATAAGCGAGGGTTACATTCGCATCAGGCTTAAGAGCGGCATCAATTAGGCTCTCCTTTTTGGTTAAGATTGGATTATAATGACCTGATTCAACAAAGGTATCCTTCAGGGACAGGAGCGCAATTTCATCAGGGCTGCAAAAAGATTTTATCGTTATGCTGCCTTCGCTAAAAAGTAAGGTTTGAATTTTTTGATTAGGATTTGCCATCAGTTATCATCAGAAATCGCTCAACTCCTTGTGAAGCTGTTTAATCATTATCTGGTAGTCATAGTATTTTCCATTCTGATCCTGGATATAATCCTTAAGAACCGCTTCCTCTATAAAATCAATTTTCTTTAATGCTTCAATGATTGAATCCTCCAGTCCTATCACAAAATCTGCTCTTATCTTTTCAAGACCCATTTCCATTCCGCGCCTGATAAGGTCAAATACGATCCATGTCCCAAGCTGCAGATTTCTGAAATCGGATGCAACCATAACTCTTAAACGCCCGACATGCCTTCTTCCGCCATAAGGTCTCTGTAAAAGTGTGCCATGAGCCACAATCCGGTCATCAAAAAGTGCGATAAGAGAAAAAGCCTTCCCCTCCGACTGGTTATCTATCCATTTTTTTATTACGGAAAGATCGCATGGATCCTCCTTTAAAAACCATCGCAATGATAGCTGCAGGCTTATATAAAACTCCGCGAGTTTCTCTATGTCGCCAGCTTCAAAAGGCCTCAAAAAAACTTCTCTGTGGTCTTTAAGTATAACTTCTTTAGGGTATCTTGTTATTGTCCGGGGCATGACTACGGTCCTTTCAGATAAAATAAATGGTTCAATGGGTTTACGGGAATATACCGTAAAGAAGCAGTCTAATCAAGGATGAAATGATTAAAGGAAGATGGATCATCTCCAGATTAGTTGGTAATCCGGAGAGGGTTCAAGGGGTCAAGGGTCCAAGGATTCGAGTGACACGAAGTGACACGTAGTGAAGCCGAAGCGCTAACCACCAGCGCTCAATGCTGA
>RPRI01000292.1 GCA_003818505.1 Desulfobacteraceae bacterium
CAGTAAGGGTTTTATCTCCGCCGCTGTAGACCTTCTCCTCCCCGGTCATGCGAAAGAGATGCCTTTTATCGTAATATAAAAGGGTCCCGTCCGGCTTTGCCCATAAGAGACGGTTGTAGTATTTCCCGTTCTCCCTTATGATCATGCTGCCTGTAATATCGGTCTGTCTGCTGCCGGATTTATTTCTCAGCCATTCCACCGGTTTTCCATCCATATCCTGAGCCAGATTTTCAGCATTCATGCTGAATCCAGTGGTGAACATTTCAGGAAGAACTATGAGATCGGTTTCATCCCTGATGGCGTCTATCTTCTTGTCGAACATGGAGATGTTCGAACCGATTTTCTCCCAGGAAATAGATGTCTGTATGAGTGTAACTTTTAAATCCTGCATAATTTATCAGCCGCCTTTTCGAGTGTTTCGTCTTTTTTTGCAAAACAGAAGCGAAGCACCCGGTGATCATCATTATCATGATAGAATACGGAAGGTGGAATTGAGGCAACTCCGTATTCGGTTGTCAGTCGTTTTGCAAATACCATATCCGGTTCATCCGATATCGACGAATAATCGAGCATCTGAAAATATGTTCCGCTGCACCGGACCGGTTTAAACCGGGAATTTTTCAGAAGGGAGAGGAGTTTGTCTCTCTTTTCCTGGTAGAATCCTGATAATCCGAAGTAGGCATTCTCATTTACAAGGAATTCGGCATATGCATGCTGAGCAGGGGTATTGGTTGAAAATGTCAGAAACTGGTGTACTTTCTGAAATTCAGCGGAAAGAGCTTTCGGGGCGAGACAGTATCCCACTTTCCATCCTGTCGTGTGATAAGTTTTGCCGAAAGAGCTTATGACAAAACTCCGGGAGGCCAGATCCGGATATCTTGCCATGCTTTCATGAGAAATGCCGTCAAAGATTATGTGTTCATACACTTCGTCGCCGATGATAAGTATGCCTGTTTCCCGGACGATTTCCCGGAGAGATGAAATGTCCTCTTTAAGGAGAACTGAACCTGTGGGATTATGAGGCGAGTTCAATATCATGAGCTTTGTCTTTTTTGATATTCTATCTTTAACCTCGTTCCAGTCGATGCTGTAAAAGGTAGGTTTCATTTTGATGAATTTCGGGATTCCGCCGCTTAGAAGTATGGCTGGAACGTAGCAGTCAAAGGCCGGCTCGAAAACTATAACCTCATCTCCCTTTTTCACGACCGACATTATTGCGGCAAAAAGGGCTTCTGTAGCGCCCGATGTAACAGTGATCTCGGTGGCAGGATCGTAGGTGGCATTGTATAATTTGAGAGTTTTTTCGGCTATCCTCTCCCGCAGAAGCGTGACTCCCTGCATCGGTGCGTACTGGTTGAAACCTTTTTGCATATACCTGTAAACAAGTTCCATGAGGTGAGGGTCTGCATCAAAATCGGGAAATCCCTGCGACAGGTTTATGGCCCCGCATTCGTTTGCAAGCGCAGTCATCCTGGAAAAGATGGTAACACCTATATAAGGCAGTTTTGATTTAATTTTCATTCGCGCACCATATACTTTATGAACGGTCTTTTCAAACTGATTTTAACCGGTTGCCAGAAACCAGGAGAATCTCCAGGTCTGTCCGGCCTGTCACGGTAATTAATGGAGGTGACAGATGGGATAATCAGAGATGTCATTAGAGAATCTTTCTATTGACCAGCAAGAAGACAGGGCAAAAGAATGTGCGATGAAAAAAACAGCGCGTCCGCCGGAGCCGTTTAATACTAGTTCGGTGCAGGTCATTCATCTTTTCATATTCTTCTTTGCTGTTTTTATGAAGCGTCCGAATGCCTTGTCCTTTTTGCGTTTGTCCAGGTACGACAGCTCATAGTGCTCTGACTCTTTCCTGAGTTTCAAATAACCGGAATAGCGTTCTTCACTCAACTCGCCGTTTCTAATTGCAGCAAGAACGGCGCAGCCTGATTCCTGAGTATGGCTGCAATCGGCATAGCGACAAGCCATGGAAAGCTCAACAATATCTTCAAACCCTTTGTTTACCCCTTCACCGGCGCCCAGAAGGCCTAATTCTCTCATTCCGGGTGTATCAATGAATATAACGCCTTTATCAAGAACAATGAGTTGCCGCCGGGCGGTTGTGTGTGTGCCTTCTCCTGTTACACTGACAGCTTTAGTATCAAGAGCATCCCGGCCGATCAGATGATTGATCAGTGTAGTCTTACCGACGCCGGATGACCCGAGCAGGCAATATGTTCGACACGGTATCAATTCCTGGCGGAGTTCGTCAAATCCGGAGCCGGTTATGTTACTGAGTGCAATAACCCTGGTCGTAATGCCGGCCTGTCTGATAGCAGCAAGCTTCTGTTGCAGCTCATCGTGGGAGATCAGGTCCGTCTTGGCAAGAATGACAATCGGCTCAACATGCCCGTCGGCTGCCATTACCAAATACCGATTCAGTCTGGGAAGATTAAAGTCAAAGTGACATGACTGGACAATGAAAGCGGTATCAATGTTGGCTGCAATCATCTGGTAGTCCACTTTTACGCCGGCACACTTTCGGCGTAAAAACGTCCTTCGCGGAAAGACCCCATGGATGATTCCTGATGCATCATCATTGTGATACTGCACGGTGACCCAATCGCCGACACATGGCAGTTCAACCGATGACTCAATATGGAAATAGAACTTCCCCGCAAGTTCAGCAGGGATCTCTCTGAGTTCATTCCTGATAATGTAGGAATTTCTGTCAACTGCTGATACGCGTGCAATGCCTTGATCCTCGCGGCGTATGTCATCGGCATGTGCTTTAAACCAGCGGTCAAAACCTAAATCACTCAATTTCATCATAACTTGTCACCGACGGCAAAGCTCAGGGGCGGGCAGGGGGAAAGGCCGTTGCTGAAGAAAATTAAACAAAAAATAATGCGAAAGCGTGCGCCTCGGATATTGAACCATCTTACAATATCAGCATGATAGGATGTCCCCTATATTGTCCCCACAATTACTAGTGGCCATATCCAATTGGAATTATTTGATTCTTAACCGGACACTAATGCTATCCCTTATTAAAACGATAACAAAAATCACAGTGATCAGCTCCTTCCATAATTGTCTGTGTTCTGGTAAGTTCAACGATAGGGTCGCCAATTTCTGCAATATAGTAATCGAAATCGCACATCAAGATCGTTCCAAGTTCCGGTTCATTTAATTCCTTAAAATATTCGGCAAATCTACATCGTTTGACATTGTACTCCCGACCATTGCTGTCATTTTTAATAAAATCTCGTTCGACATTTTCGCCAATTCGCGGTCGCACTTCATCCCAGACCTGCTCCCACTTCTCATGGGGGGTTCCTGACTTCCGTTCGCCTATCTGATGGTAAACATCACGGACGTGAGGACGAAGGGCGTTACAAATTAAAGTATCGGCTTTTTCCTTCCCAAGTTCTGCACGTAAAGCATTTAAAATCGGTAATATCACTTTTGTTTGAATCTTTATTTCATCGAAAAGCGGTATATTTTTTACATCTGTTGAATCCATAGTTCCTCACAATTTTTATTTTGTTTAATTTAAAAAAAATTTAACGCTACGCATAACCTGAACCCAAAGCTTACAAGACTTCCGAAAAAGTCACGTTCAAGATATAAAGGGTTTTGCTGAAAACGCCCCGCTTTGGGTTTCAGAGTTAATGCGATTGTTAGAAATATTTTTTGTTCTATTTTGATGATTTTATAATCTCACCATGACGGTGTATTATTTTCCATCCATCAGACTCTTTTTGACAGATAATTGTCGCCCTTATGTCTATTACGGGTTTTCCGGGAAAAATATAGTGTTCAACTTGGAGTATATATGCTGACTCCCCGGTGATTGAAATCTTTATTGGCTTATATGAGTATGAGCCATCCACAGCCATTTTAGCGGCCGCTGTTAACCTATCTTCAACGTTATTCCATCCAGGTTCGACAAAACCGCCATATCCACCAAATATCGTAGCATCGTTGCTATGTGACCAGACAGCTTTTGTTACATCCCCTACAATTCCTTTAGCAAATTCAGCGTTTGATGCTTGCACCATGTCAATGAATTTGATCCATTCTCCAGATTCTATAGCAGTACCCTTTTTATTTTGTTCCATTGATTTCCTTTTTTGATTTTTCTAACATTATCAAATATAGTAATTACATGATGAGTGCCACAACATCGTGGACGGATTTATGTGCCACGACATCGTGGACAACCATATGTTTATTTTAATTGATAATCGAGCTCTTCGACCTGGATTCTGTCCAGGAAGAGCTTCA
>RPRI01000293.1 GCA_003818505.1 Desulfobacteraceae bacterium
AGCGTTAAAAATCACAAGCCTTTGAGGGCGTCAGCCCAAACCTTCTTGTGATTTAGCAAAGTGATTTAAAAATCCCCAAAAAGCTCATTAAGAGAGCATATTCAGACTTCCAACGAGTTCGTCGAATATAGATTGCCGCAAAGCGGTATAAAATTGCTTTTTACGAAGCCATCAGCATTGATAATATATGTTTTTTGACATATATTTTAAAAAATAGATATGTTATATACCTATCCGTCAATTAGACTATGATGAACTCACAAAAAGTCCGGATTCCCTTTTTATCATGATTCTCTCTAAAACTGGAATCCTGTTTTCTCATATACTTCTGGACTACCATTTTCACGGAAATGACAGGATTTTACGACTTTTTTACGAGTCCATCGACTATCGTTAAGAATATTTGCGCGCTCATTCGGCTCATAAATAATATGATAATGCACAATTCCAAAAAACCTCAAAAATTCGACAGGAAGCAATTGCAAGTCGTAAACAAAGCTGCAGAAATGGCGGAAGAACTTGTCAGCAATTATTACAAAATATCCGCCAGCCAATGGCTTCGCAGGCGATACGATATAAAAACACTTGCAGATCTTTCGCCCGATGAGATCGTAAGCGGCCCTTTCGCCCAAATAATAAGGTACAAGGCGCAACCCAAAGGCTCCTCTCTTGGCTCTTCCACTTATGATTTTTATAAAATATGTCTGCAAGACAACTCTATACTTTCGGTTATCAAAAAATCGCCTGAAATAAAGCTTTTCCCTTTTTCACTGTACATTATTACTCATGAACTAATCCATATAATAAGATTCAGTGATTTTCTTCAGAACTTTAATGCCTCGGATCAAGAAAGAATGGAAGAAGAAGCAAGAGTTCATAAGAATACTCACGGCATACTTAAATCCATAAAATTATACGGACTTTCAACTGTATTGAAATATTATGATAAATGGCATATTTCTTTTGATGAATTACAAATTGATGAATTACAAAATCACTGAACAAAAAAGGTCCATCACCTTGACAACAATGTCATATTAATTATATTAAGTGCATACAGGTAATAAATATTTGCAAGATCCGGTTAATCCGTAGATTTTTTTAAATTTCGAAAGGGAGTGTTAGTATGCCCATTTATGAATATGAATGCAAAAAATGCGGCCATGTTGAGGAAATAATACAAAAGTTTTCGGATAAACCGCTTTCCAGATGCAGAATTTGTTCGGGAAAACTTCAAAAACTTATATCACAAAACAGTTTTCATCTTAAAGGAAGCGGGTGGTATGTAACAGATTATTCAAGCCGATCACAAAACTCTCCGACTCCTCCCAAAAAAACCGGGGAAACATCTGATTCAAAGAAAACGGATATAAGCATCGATAAAAAATCAGAGTAGTCCGGCGTACTTTATTTTGAACAATTCCGGGCTTGATAAATTTGATTCAAATCAGAAATTTATTAAATAATTCGAATGCATCCCTTTACAAACAGGAATGTGTGATTAATATTGTGCAAGTTGAAGATGATCACATAAGATCAAAAAACTGAATGATAGAAATATGTTTTTCATTTTTTTGAAAGGGGGTGACTCCGGACCGGGAGTATTCAATACGGTCATTGATAATCCAATTACTACAACATACAACTTCTATTAAAAATAACCAATTGTAATTCGAAAAACAAAAAGGAGAATCTGAACAATGAAACTTAGACCATTACATGATCGTATTTTGGTACAGCGTGTCGAGGAAGTGACAACAACAAAAGGCGGAATTATTATTCCCGATACAGCCAAGGAAAAGCCCGCTGAAGGTAAAGTAATTGCTGTTGGAAACGGGAAGATCGGCGAAGACGGCAAAAAGATTCCGCTCGACATTAAAAAAGGAGATAGAATCCTGTTCGGCAAATATTCCGGCACAGAGGTTAAGATAGAAGGAGATGAATATCTTATTATGCGGGAAGATGATGTGCTTGGAATAATAGAATAATTACAATCTAATTACGATAAACATATAAATGGAGGGTAGATCAATATGGGTGCAAAAATTATTAAATACGATATGAAAGCCCGCGAAGCGATGTTAAAGGGTGTGCAGACACTTGCCGATGCGGTAGTTGTTACTCTCGGTCCGAAAGGAAGAAATGTTGTTATTGAAAAATCATGGGGATCACCGACTGTTACCAAAGACGGCGTTACAGTAGCAAAAGAAATTGAACTTGAAGATAAGTTTGAAAATATGGGCGCCCAGATGGTAAAAGAGGTTGCCAGCAAAACAAGCGACATGGCAGGCGATGGAACAACCACGGCAACTGTTCTTGCAAGAGCCATTTATGAAGAAGGGCAAAAACTTGTAGCGGCCGGCAACAACCCGATGGCAATAAAACGGGGCATTGATAAAGCCGTTGAAGTAGCTGTAAAAGAACTTCACAGGATGAGCAAACCGACTAAAGACCAGAGGGAAATAGCGCAGGTCGGCACAATCTCGGCAAATAACGATGAAACAATAGGAAATATCATAGCCGAAGCAATGAACAAGGTTGGAAAAGAAGGCGTTATCACGGTAGAAGAAGCCAAAAGCATGGATACAACCCTTGAGGTTGTTGAGGGAATGCAGTTTGACCGCGGATATCTGTCTCCTTACTTCGTAACCGACCCTGAAAAAATGACCGTATCTCTTGATGACACGTATATTCTTATCAACGAGAAAAAGATAAGCAACATGAAAGATCTTCTCCCAATACTCGAGAAAATTGCAAAAATGGGCAAACCACTTCTTATAATTGCAGAAGATGTGGATGGCGAAGCTCTTGCAACCCTGGTTGTCAACAAGCTGAGAGGAACCCTGCATGTGGCAGCTGTTAAGGCACCCGGTTTTGGCGACAGAAGGAAGGCAATGCTCGAAGATATCGCAATTCTTACAGGCGGACAGGTTGTCTCCGAAGACCTTGGAATCAAACTTGAGAGCATTTCACTCGAAGACCTTGGCAAAGCAAAGCGTATTGTAATAGACAAGGATAATACTACAATCGTTGACGGAGCAGGCTCACGCTCTGCCCTGGAAGGCCGCGTAAAACAGATACGCGCCCAGATTGACGAAACTACTTCCGATTACGATCGTGAAAAACTTCAGGAACGCCTTGCCAAATTGATAGGTGGTGTTGCCGTTATTAATGTCGGCGCTGCAACCGAAACCGAGATGAAAGAGAAGAAAGCCCGCGTTGAAGATGCTTTGAATGCAACCCGCGCTGCTGTTGAAGAAGGTATCGTTCCCGGAGGCGGAGTCGCACTGGTTCGCTGCCTCGATGCTCTGGACAAGATAAAAATTAAGTCCGAGCAAAAGCTTGGTGTCAGGGTTGTCATGCGCGCAATTGAAGAGCCCCTTAGGCAAATTGCAAATAATGCAGGCCAAGAGGGATCTGTTGTAATCGACAAAGTCAAGCAGGGTGAAGGTTCATTCGGATACAATGCCGAAACTGATACCTTTGAAGACCTGATTGCAGCAGGCGTGATAGATCCTACAAAAGTGGTCCGCTTTGCGCTGCAGAACGCAGGAAGCGTTGCATCTCTTATGCTTACTACTGAAGCCATGATTGCCGATAAACCCGAACCCAAACAGGAGGGAATGCCCGGTGGCGGCGGCCACGGCGGAATGGGCGGAATGGGCGGAATGGGCGGAATGATGTAATTTAAACATAACGCCATGCAGTAATAGAAAAAGCCCTTGTGCATTTATGCATAAGGGCTTTTTCTATTACTTATTGTCCCATACTATAAGTTATTATTTATGTTTCAAGGTTTCCTTTTAATAGAAATAATTGCTTAATCATACAATTTTAACTTAAATACTTGACAAATAAGCAGTTTCAGATTAACAATTATTTGTAATATTGACTGAAAATTTTATAGCATGCAAACCGGAAGGAATCTATATTTAACCTGTAAAACAAATCGAGGTATCTTATGCGGAATATTATAAAATATTATAAGCTGTTGGTGTTTGTTTGCATATCAACCTCATTAATCATTTTTCCCGCCGGACTTTCTGCCCAGGAAAATAGGAATACCCTTGAACATGAAGTCGGGGTTTATTATACGGTGCAGAAAGGAGACACCCTTTGGGATGTTTCGAAACGATTTTCAGATTCTCCATGGTTATGGCCCGAACTCTGGAAAGAAAATCGTCATATTGCAAATCCCCATATTATTAATCCGGGTGAACAGCTTCGTCTTTTCTACAATAA
>RPRI01000294.1 GCA_003818505.1 Desulfobacteraceae bacterium
GGAGAAAAAAAATATAAAACAGGCGATAAGGTAATGCAGGTGAAAAATAATTATGAGAAGGATGTTTTCAACGGCGATATCGGACGGATAAAGTCGATCGATTCCGGGGACCAGAAGATGGTTGTTTCTTTCGAAGGACGGCATGTTGAATACGATTTTCATGAACTTGATGATATTGTTTTATCTTATGCCGTCTCGGTCCACAAGTCACAGGGTTCCGAGTATCCAGCCATAGTGATGCCGGTTCATACGCAGCATTATGTGCTTCTCCAGCGCAACCTGATATATACGGCGCTCACAAGAGGGCGAAGGCTCGCGGTTATGGTGGGCACAAAGAAGGCTCTTGCAATCGGAATCAATAATAACAGGACGCAGAAAAGATATACATATCTTAAGGAAAGGCTTAAAAAAGGCTAAAGGTGAAAGGTCTAAGGCGAAAGGGAAAAGGTAAAAAGTGAAGAGTTAAAAATGAAGGGCAAAGAGTGAAAGACTAAGAGTAAAAAGGCTGAGGAGAAAAAGAATATTTTCCAACCGGAATGGCAGCAAATTTGATTGACATACGGGATTATATTGATTACACCCCTTCGCCGAAAGGCAATATCATTATGTCGGAGGTTGTATGAAATTACTTTTTAAAATATCAGGCCTGATCGACGCTCTCAACGAATATGTCGGCAGGGCAATCATGTGGCTTGTCCTGGTGGCGGTCTTTCTCAGCGCTGGAAACGCTATCGCACGCAAGGCTTTTCGTATAGGTTCCAACGCTCTCATCGATATGCAGTGGTATCTCTTCTCCGGCGTTTTTCTTCTCGGCGCGGGTTATGTCTTTCTGAAGAATATCCATGTTCGCATCGATTTCGTTTCCAGCCGCCTCACGCCGAGGGCCCGGTCATGGGTCGATATCATTGGCATCATTGTATTTCTGCTGCCTTTCTGCTGGATTGTGATCCTGATGTCTTGGCCGCTCTTTTTCAATGCCTGGAAAAGCGGAGAGATGTCGCAAAACGCCGGAGGACTCATCCGATGGCCGGTTTATCTTTTGATGCCGATTGGAATGTTTCTTCTGCTTATTCAAAGCATTTCCGAGCTGATCAAGCGCTTCGCATTTCTGCGCGGGCTGATTCCCGATCCGCTCGCCCATGTTCAGGAGGAAAATCCGCCTTCCGGGGAAAAAGAATCCGGTAAATCAGCTCTGGAGGCAAGTTAAATGGAATTTATATCACATAACTTCGTTCCAATGCTGTTTGCAGGCCTGCTTGTGTTTCTGCTTTCAGGGTTTCCTGTAGCCTTCAGCCTGGTGGCTACCGGACTTACTTTCGGGCTGATAGGAATGGAAGCCGGCCTGTTCCCTCAAACCCTGTTCCAGGCCCTTCCGCTCAGGATATTCGGCATCATGCAGAACGAAACTCTGCTTGCGGTTCCTTTTTTCACCTTCATGGGCATCGTTCTCGAGCGAAGCGGCATGGCAGAGGATTTGCTGGAAACGATCGGGCAGGTGTTCGGTCCTCTGCGCGGCGGACTCGCTCTGGCTACGATCTTCGTCGGCGCACTACTGGCAGCAACCACAGGCGTAATAGCAGCGGCTGTGATCTCCATGGGTCTGATTTCTCTGCCTATAATGCTTCGCTATGGATACAACAGATCCATAGCAACAGGAGTAATAACCGCCTCCGGCACACTGGCCCAGATTATTCCGCCTTCTCTGGTACTTATCGTCATGGCGGACCAGCTGGGCCGCTCCGTCGGCGACATGTACGCAGGCGCAGTAGTGCCCGGTCTGATTCTGGTTGGTATTTTCTCGTTGTTTATTATCGCCCTTGCCATATTCAGGCCTGACTGGGTGCCCGCATTGCCTCCGGAAGCGTGCATTTACAAAGAAGAAGACGGCGCCAGCGGGCATCGCTCCCTGCTGGTGTTGTTGATAATCTCGACGGCAGCCGCTTTCATATGGGCCGCCCTTCACGAAGGAATCATCAATCCGATGGTCGGCCGCGAAGGCAAGGCGCCGATGGATGAAATTCTTACCTTGTCAATAACTGTGGCGTCATTCGTCGCGCTGGCGCTGGCCCTGGCCAACAGTTGGTTACGATTGAAGCTGTTCTCCCGGCTCACAGAACGTGTTGTCTTTGTGCTGCTTCCGCCACTGGTATTGATTTTCCTTGTTCTCGGGACTATTTTTATAGGTGTGGCAACCCCGACTGAAGGCGGGGCAATGGGCGCAACGGGCGCTCTTATAATGGCGGTTTTACGGCGCAGACTTAATTTAAGCCTTCTCAAGCAGGCGTTGGACCAAACTGCGAAACTTACCTGCTTTGTAATATTCATCCTGATAGGAGCAACCTTCTTCAGCTTTACCTTTAACGCAGCAGACGGCCATATCTGGGTAGAGCATCTGTTTGACAAACTGCCGGGCGGCCAGCTGGGCTTTTTGATTGCAGTGAACATTCTGGTGTTCGTACTAGGATGTTTTATCGACTTCTTCGAAATCGCTTTTATCGTCATACCGCTTCTGATGCCCGTGGCCAACAAAATGGGCATAGATCTGGTCTGGTTCGGGGTGGTCATTGCGATGAACCTGCAGACATCATTCCTGTCACCGCCTTTTGGTTTCTCCCTCTTCTATCTCAGAAGTGTTGCGCCCAGATTTGACTATACAGACAAGGTTACGAACAGGCGTATCGAGGCTGTAACGACTGCACAGATCTACAAGGGTTCGATTCTCTTCATCGTTCTTCAGGTAATCATGCTTGCGGTAGTCCTCTCTTTTCCGTCTATCGTTACAAGCAGTCTCGATAAGGCGCCGGAAGTGAATCTGGAAACAATGAAAATAGAAGCCGAACCCTCGGATTACGGGCAAGCAGAGGAGGAGCCAACGAAGACTCTCTTGCCTGAAACATCAAACGACACAGCCGCTCAGCAAGTCCCCGGCGGGTCTCAGGAAGAAGATCCGATGGAAGCGGTTATGCGGGCAATCGAAAAGGATGCAAAGAAATAAAGTTCTTCTCCCAATCAGTTGGGAGAAAGGGGTCAGGGATTCCCGCCATAGTGATTGGCGGGCCTTCGGCAGGGTTCAAGTGTCTGTTCCCTATCGTTTTGTTAGATCAGCTTCTTCTCAACCTTTCCGACTAATTGCATAATTAAAATAAAAAAACCCGCGCGGGATGAACCGGGCGGGTTTTTCTTCGGTTTGTAAAAGCGGTTAGAGCTTTTGAGCCTGCATGAAATCGTCGAAACCGGCCTCCGCGAAGCGGAACCACATATTCGAGTCAGCGCGGAACTTGATATAATCATCGTATATCTTTTTCCAGCGGGGATTCTTTGCGGATAGTTCGCTGTAAAGCGCCATAGATTCCCTGAATGCCGCTTCCATTACGTCTTTCGGGAATCGATGCAGCTTGGCGCCGGCTGCTACCAGCTGCTTCAGGGCAACGGGATTTTTGGCGTCATATGTTGTTTGCATTACGATATGGGCATGCGCTGCCGCAGTCTCTATCATAGCCTTATACTCGGCCGGAAGCGCCTCGTAGGCCTTGATGTTGATGTAAAGGTCGGTCTGCGCGCTTCCTTCCCACCAGCCCGGATAGTAATAGTTGGGAGCAACTTTATAGAAGCCCAGTTTGTAGTCGTCATAAGGACCTACGAACTCGACGGCGTCTATCGTGCCTTTCTCCAGAGATGTGTAGATCTCGCCTGCCGGGATGCTCTGAGTCACCACACCGAGCCTCTCCTGAACTTTTCCGGCTATTCCGGCTGTGCGCATCTTGAGACCCTTCAAGTCGGCCGCGGATTTAATTTCCTTCCGGTACCAGCCGCCCATCTGCGCGTTTGTATTTCCCATGGGGAAGTTGATGATGTTGTAGTTCTTTAAGAACTCGCGCATCAGTATAAGGCCGTTGCCTTCATACATCCATGCAGTCATCTGGCGGGAGTTGAGGCCGAAGGGAATGGCCGTGCCGATAGCGAAGGTGTCATCCTTGCCGAAAAAATAGTAGGGCGCGGTATGGCAGCACTCGACGGTGCTGTTTTGAACGGCATCAAGTACGCCGAACGGGGGAACCAGTTCGCCCGCCGCATGTACTGTGATATTGAACTTGCCGCCGGACATTGCACCCATCATCCTGGCAAATACTTCAGCGGGGCCCAGAA
>RPRI01000295.1 GCA_003818505.1 Desulfobacteraceae bacterium
GGAAGTCATCGTTCGGCACTGCCCATTTTTTTGTGCTGTGCGTTGAATGTGATTTCTGTAACTATATGATATTGTTGCGATATTATATCTTATCGGTCTTTGGCCTGATTCTGACCTATCCTTTACATCCCGCAGCATCGTCACCCCATAGCAGTTTATTGTTCATTTCCGCTATCTTGAGCAGTTCCTGGGCATCGTTTTCAAATGGGTAATTCAAAATGTTCAATCCGAAGGCAATATCGCTGTTTTTTATTTCACAAGCCGAAGCATTTTGCCACCTGGTAAGGCAGAATTTCGTATGTTTCAGGTCAAAATATGTTTTGTTGCCCCTCTGTGCCGGTTTGCCACAGTTAAAACACATGGGCACATCTATCCGTTCCATCTCAACATTGTGATAGGCATTAATGCTGAATCGGTAATAAGGCCACAGCACGAGCTTGCTTTCCTTGCAGTCCCAACATTTATAGCAGCGGCACGTCCAAACCACTTCTCGATGTCGCATAGCCCTACCCTGCTCTTCTTTTTGCTCTTGCGATAACCTTTTCCATGATGCGTTTGTTACTGCCATCTTAATCTCTGGTTAGACCATGCTTTTTTTGATTTTTTAAGTCTTTATTTTACGCTAAGTTACAAATGCCAACTGTCCACTTTTTAGGCGTCTTAATGGTCTAGGCCGCTGGAGTGGACAGTGTCTATCTTTTTCTTGATGGCTTTAACTAGTCTATCTGTTGGATAAGTTTGAAGATTCTCTATCCTCTGGATGTACTTCGGCGCAACATGGATATAGCGCCCCAAATCGGCCCTTGAAAGGCCATTTTTTGACCTATACTTTAAAAGCAGTCCTTCCCTTACCGCATCGAGCAATTCTTCTAGGTTGATATAATTTTCTTTATTTCCCTGATAGGCATCTGCCAATCTCATTGTGCATAATGGGCAAATGATTTCAGGAGATGATTTCTCAATGCAGCCCCGGTATTCTTTTCCACACAATGAACAGGCCATCACCCTGCCCTTCTTTTCCCCGGGGGCAATAACCTTATATACGACCATTGGATACTGCTTGTATTTGTCGCGCAATGTCGATTTCACTTGACTTTCCCCCATAATGTATTATATTATTCATCACATCACTTATGAAACCCACTTTCTGATTATATTTATCACAAGTGATATGCCCTGTCAACATTTATTTTTATTTTTTAATTGAATTGTTTTGGGTAATGATTATAATGCTTTTATGAAAAACACCATAGGCGAAACAATAAGAAAGTTGAGGGAAGAGATGGGTATGACGCAGCAGCAGCTCGCCCACAAATCCGGCGTTTCAATACCAACATTGTCTCGGGCTGAGAATGGCGAATATATACCGCGCCACAATAACCTTGCAAAGATAGCCGATGCGCTCGGTTGTGACATATCTGATATAGCCTCACCATCCCACTCCGTTAAGAATGTTTTAAACCTTGCTTATTTTTTAGAAGACAAAGAAAATATGATCGAGTATCTTAGAAAGCTGCTGGTTATGAGCGACGATGAATTGCTGCGGGAGGTCAGTATAAGGGCAGACGAAACGTGGGACGCCATGAGTGCAAATGAGAAAAGCAAGTTTCTTCGTTCGAGAATACGCGACGACCTTGAGTATTATTCAGAAAAGCACATCGGAAATAGGAAGGGGGGAATGGATGTTCGCAAGCGTATTACACATGATAAAAAAAGCAAAGGAGATGGCGGGATTTAGAGATTTTCTAAAGATTGGCGGTCTGCATGATGAGATTACAGAGGATAAATTAATAACCTATTTACGGGATCGGGGAACAAAATACAAGATCAAAGAGATTGCTCGGAAACACATAGATGAACCATGCGTCTATGGTGTTGCGTTCTGGCATATCAACACCATTTATCTTAACAGCATCATTCACAGGCGCATGAGAACATACACGGCATTGCAATTGTACATCGGTAGGAAGCACGAACACCTGCACCACACCGAAGAAGAGATTGATTTTATGAACTGCTCACTAGCCTACTATGTCATACCAAAAAATCTTTTTATCAGTTGCGGTAACGCAAAAAGTCTGGCCGAGAAATCCTTTATGCCGCTCGACGTCGCAACAATGGCGTGGCGTTTTAACTCAATGATAAGTGCCAAAGAAAATTGTCCAATTGATATTACCGCGAGGGGGGGGATGATTAACCAGCCCTAATACACCGTAAAATAAAGACATTTTAACATATTCGGCAGAATTTACTCAAGTTCTGCCTTTTTTTGCCGAAAAAAATATCACTTGTGATAAAATAAAACTTGACAGCATATCAGTTGTGTGTTATTAGTATTGTCAACAATCGGGGATATCAAATGAACAGACAAACCAAACAGACAGGCAACAGGGCAAGGGCAACGCGGCTGATATCCCCTATCGGCGACCCTTGCCTTGCTTGCTTGGATAGGGGAAACGATATGAGCGTAATATATCCAACAAGCACGGTGGATGGGGCCAGGGCGGAGGCGCGGCAGGATTACATGGGTAATCAGATTGGCTACAGTCCAGAGGATGCGGAAGATGCAATTCTGGATGATTGCAAGCGGGACATTATCGCCAGGATCAACGAGGCAGCGGATAATCTGCGCCAGCCATCGCGCATCGAGAAACTTAAACATGCCCTGGAAGACGCTGTAGCCCAGTTGTGAAAGGGGGAAACGAATATGAACATGACAATTACCGCATTAGCGGGTGCGATTGGAAAGGCTGGTTCAGATGGGTTAGACACCACACTGGAACTACAGGCACTCGCCGAGCGTTTTAGAAAAAACACAGCACCAATCATTTTGCGCATGAAAGATGACGTATCAGAATTTGAATCAGAGTGCAAACAGGTAATTAACGGCATTAACGCGCATACCGAGCGCATAAGAAAGGGGATATTATGAGCATAGCAAAACTATTGATCGCCCCGTACAGCAGGGATATGCGAATCAGGATATTAAGGACGGCAAATGATGCGTTGCTCAGGGAAGTGCGGAAGAACCCTGATACAGACTTAACCCTTGACATGGCGGTATGGGAATGCGTCACCTTTAAGCGAGCTATGGATGCTCACCAAGACGAAAGGCAGGTGCAGCCATGATTAGAATTGTCTCACACGCAGCTTGTCTAATAGTAGGAGTTGCAAGCTGGATATGGCTGTTTATTGCTCTGGCACCGTGGTTCAAATAAAGGGGGAACACAATGTTAGCTGAAATTTTACACAAGGTTGCTGGTCAGTTTTCGCAAGAGGAACACGATTATTACCCGCGGCCAAGCCTGGCTGGTCCAGAAAGGTGCATACGGCAGTTAGTGTATTGGGGAATAAAAACAGCGGGGAAGTCATTGCCTGGGAGAACCCTTCACGTATTCAACGATGGTAACTGGCACGAGGAATTAACCGCAGATTGGATTAGAAAAACCGCATATACGCTGAACTCGGTACAAATGGGGGTTGATTGCGGTACACGACACAATATTCACCTGTTCGGGAAAATTGATGGCATTGTAACGGATATGCTCAAAAATGATTATTTGCTTGAGCATAAAGGGTTAAACCATTTTACTTATCAGAGATACACAAACGGCGAGATACCAATCGACTATGTTACACAGGTTTGCTTGTATCTTGAAGGATTACAGAAAGTAAACCCAGATATCAAGGAGGCGGTTCTTCTTATTAAAAATAAGAACACATCGCAGTTTCTTGAATTTATTATTGCCTTGGAGAACGGGGATGCAACAATAAAGAAGCGTACCGATTCATCTGGAGAAACAGTTGAAATGAACGTGGTTATCGAACACATCGTTGACGACGCATTTAAAAAATTTGCTGAGGTTGACAGGTACATAAGCAATAACCGAAGCGAAACAAGCGAAATGCCCCACCGCCCCTATGAAATGGATAGTTGGCATTGCCAGTATTGCCAGTACCAAGAAACGTGCTGGAAGGGATATGAGGATGAATATAAAGCTCTTTCAGACGATGCAGCTCTTGATGATGAGGTTGCTACCCTCTGCCATTATTACCTAGAAACAAATATGCACTTAAAGGAAATGGAAGCAGAGAAAGACAGCCTGCGGAATAAGATTTTAGCGGCACTTA
>RPRI01000296.1 GCA_003818505.1 Desulfobacteraceae bacterium
AATTTTGGGCAAGCTCAAGAAAATCAAGGGATTGCGCGGAGGCATACGCAATGTATGCCGCACAAGTAATCCCGCAGATTGACACAGAGATCTCACAAAAGGGCCATTTCCGGATGGAAACTACTTAGTAATAATAAACAGCAGGGAGTGTTAGAAATGAAAAAAGATATTCATCCAGATTACGTAGCTACAACCATCACATGCGCATGCGGCAATGTTATGGAAGTTGGTTCAACAAAAGCCGATATAAAAATTGAAATTTGCTCAAAATGCCATCCTTTTTTTACAGGTAAACAAAAACTTATTGATACTGCAGGCCGCATTGAGCGTTTCCGCAAGAAATATGAAAAGTATCAGAGCAAATAGGGATCAGATAAGATAGATTATTTTCTGAGCCGAAACACCGAGCGCATTCTACGTTGCTTGTGGCGGGAGCTTAAATAACAAATCACGATTTTAACAAGAGTAATATTAAAAACGCCCCATATATGGTGTTATGGGGCGTTTTTAAGCTTGATGAACCCGTAAAGGACATATGTTTGATAAACTTCAAGGTGTAGAAGAGCGTTTCATGGAGCTTGAAACGCTTTTAAGTGATCCCGAAACAATCAGAGACAGGGATACATACCAGAAGTCTGTCCGTGAGCATGCCGGTTTGTCTAAAGTCGTATCTGCTTTCAGGGAATATAAACAGATTTCCGGACAGATTGAAGAAAGCATGGGTCTTTTAAAGGACGGAGATCCTGAAATAAAAGAACTTGCCCGTTATGAGATAGAGACCCTTGGCTTTCAAAAGGAAAATCTGGAAAAGGAACTAAGAAAGCTTCTTATTCCAAAAGATGCAAATGACGATAAAAATATTATTCTTGAAATAAGGGCGGGAACAGGAGGGGAAGAAGCCGCCCTTTTTGTAAATGATCTTTTCAGGATGTACAGCAGGTATGCCGAAAACAAAAACTGGAAAGTTGAGGTCTTGACACATCATCCGACCGGAGTAGGTGGCCTGAAAGAGATTATTGCCATGATCCAGGGTAAAGGAGTATACAGTTGTTTAAAATATGAAAGCGGAACCCACAGGGTTCAGCGTGTTCCTGTAACTGAAGCCCAGGGAAGAATACACACCTCCGCGGTTACAGTGGCAGTTTTACCTGAAGCCGAAGAAGTGGAAATCAGTATAGACCCCGGTGATATCAAGGTTGATGTATACCGCTCAACCGGACCTGGAGGTCAGAGCGTAAACACAACCGATTCCGCAGTCCGCATTACTCACCTGCCCACAGGTCTTGTTGTTACCTGCCAGGATGAAAAATCCCAGTTTAAAAACAAAAGCAAAGCCATGAAGGTTTTGCGCGCCCGCCTTCTCGACAGTATGATAAGGGACCAGAACGAAAAAAGGTCTGAAGAACGGAAAAACCAGATAGGAAGCGGTGACAGAAGTGAAAGAATAAGAACCTATAACTTCCCTCAGGCGCGGGTTACAGACCACAGGATAGGCCTTACACTATACAAGCTGGAATATATTCTCCAGGGCAATATTGATGAAATAATCGGCGAATTGACTTCCTATTATCAGGCCCGGGCGTTACAGAATGAGGAATCAGCAAAAGCAAACTGAGCCTGAATGGACCATAATCAAACTCCTTCAGTGGACCAGTTCTTATTTTAAGTCAAACGGAATAGACAGCCCGAGGGCAACCGCTGAAATTCTTCTTGCTCATACTCTCAGGTTAAAAAGAATCGATCTTTACTTGAGGCATGACCAGCCTCTTAACAGGGGTGAACTCGATCTTTTTAAATCTTTGATAAAAAGAAGGAAAAACAGAGAGCCTGTTGCTTATATAGTGGGTGTTAAGGAATTCTGGAGCATGGAGCTCGAAGTATCACAGTCTGTTCTGATTCCAAGACCTGAGACAGAATGCCTTGTTGAAGAAGCTGTTTCTGTTTTGGGAAAAGAGCCTTTGTGTAATTCCAACCCTAATAAACGGGACTCTATTCAGTGCCCTCTTGAGGGGTATAAGGAAGATTACAAGATTATGTCCTGCCGGAAAAACGCAGGACATGATCTCTTACTTCCTAAAAGAATTTTGGAAATGGGCACAGGTTCGGGAGCTGTAATTCTTGCGATTGCTTCACAAAAGCCGGGGCATCATTATTTTGCTTCGGATATTTCAATCGATGCGGTGGGTATTGCAATTAAAAATGCAAAACAGCTTGGTTTTGAAAATTATGTTTCATTTTTTTGCGGAAACTGGTTTTTGCCGCTGAGAGAAAAGGAGAATTTTTTCGACGTCATTATATCCAACCCGCCATATATCAGAAAAAACGATATAAGGAATCTTCAGCCTGAGATAAACAGATTTGAACCACAAGAAGCGCTTGATGGCGGAGATGATGGCCTCGATCATATAAAGCACATTATAAAACATGCGTGCCGGTTTTTAAATAATGAAGGAAATTTGCTGCTTGAAATAGGGCATGATCAGAAGGATGCGGTTGACGATATTATAAAAGAGACAGGAAATTATAAACAGTTTTACTTCAGAAAAGATTACAGCGGATTTGACAGAGTCGTTTGCGCAACAAAATCGTAATTACGGCTGAGTAAATTTCCAAAATAATTATTGCGGATATTAAATAATATTGTTAATTAACAAAATTTAATTGACTTGTAAAAAGTCAAAATTCAGACGGCGAGTAAAAAGATTCCGCCTAAAGTGGGCGGAATGTTTTTAACATAACCGTCAAGTTTATAATAAAAACACACGTCCCTGGACCTGCTTTATGGTGCTTTCAATAAATGAAAGTCTAAAGCAGGGTTGAATGGGGCGGTGGACTAACCAGGAGAAAGGGAGAAATTAAATGGGTTATCTTACAATGAAGGAACTCCTCGAGGCAGGAGTGCATTTCGGTCATCAGACAAAACGGTGGAATCCCAAGATGAAACCATACATCTTCGGGGCAAGAAACGGGATTTATATCATTGATCTTCAAAAAACAGTCCGGATGTTCAAGACAGCTTACGATTTTGTTGTTGATACAGTCGCAAACGGGAAGTCGGTTCTTTTTGTCGGCACCAAGAAACAGGCAAAAGAGTCGATTTATGAAGAGGCAAATCGCTGTGAGATGTATTATGTGCATAACAGGTGGCTGGGCGGGATGCTGACAAATTTTCAGACTATTAAGCAGGGTATCGACAGGCTTAATTATCTTAATTCCATTCAAAACGACGGTTCGATTAATCTTTTCCCCAAAAAAGAAAGGTTGAAACATGAAAAAGAGAGGGTAAAACTTGACAGCACCCTGGGTGGTATTCGCAGTATGAACGGGCTCCCCGGAGCCATATTCATAATTGATCCCAAAAATGAGGCTATAGCGATACGGGAAGGCAAACGTTTGAGAATCCCGATAGTTTCAATTGTTGATACCAACTGTGATCCTGACGATGTTGATTATATTATACCCGGAAACGATGATGCAATACGCTCCATAAGGCTTATTTCATCAAGGATAGCCAATGCCTGTATCGAAGGGAAAAAACGGTTGAATGAAAAGCTTCAGGCGGAATCTGATAAAAAGGAAGATGATACGGTTGAAGCTGCCGGAGTAAAACCGGAATTAAAACCGGGTGAGAGAAAAGTTATTTCCAACGGATCGGACGGACCGGTTATCGAAATAATTAAAAGGTCGGCTCCGGAAGAAGCCGAAGAAATTGAAAGCCAAGAATAGCTGATATAAGCGTAAACAGTCATTCTCACACAAAGATCACGGAGGACACAAAGAAAAACCTGAATGTTTTCAATAGACCTTTCTTCGTGTCTTTGCGCCTTCGTGTGAAAAATTGACTTCCAACGAACTCATCGATCATAATGAACCACTTGGAAGTCATATGCGAACGGATTTGAGATTTTTGGGAAACAGATTTTTAAAGAACTGAGCGTTAAAAATCACAAG
>RPRI01000297.1 GCA_003818505.1 Desulfobacteraceae bacterium
AGTCAATAGATTCCATATAAATTCTGAGGTTTAAAAGTCTGAGACTAATGTTATAATATTTAAAGAGACAGGAAATCCGGATACGTTATTCATGGAAAAGATAAATAGCATTTATCGATATCACCAGCACACAAGCTACGAACGGAGAAAAATGGCAGGGCACCGGCTCGACTGGCAGAACCAGCCTTCTGTCTGCAAGGAGTATAATGGAATTGACCCCATAGTGCTTCCGGACAATATCCCGTCTATGTCCCTGGATATCTTTAAGATTCTCAAGAAGGGCGATCCTGGTCAGGGCCTTCCGCACATGGACCTGGAACAGCTGTCAGTTATCCTGGGCCTGACATACACCTTCACCGCCAGGGCATCCCAGGGGGACGATTTTTTCTATTATCGCAGCGCCGCTTCAGCAGGCGCCCTTTATCCGACTGAGATATATATCGTGACCGGCGGAGTTAAAGGGCTTGATGACGGTCTGTACCACTTCGGGATCCATGGGCACTGCCTGACACGGTTGAGGACAGGGGACCTTTCCGGATTTGTTGCAGGTCATCTCATTCCGCCTTCCGGCGCCCTTCCCGTCATTACATTCCTGTTCACATCTATCTTTTTCAGGAGTTCATGGAAATACCGCGAGAGGGCATACAGGTATCACCTCCTTGATACGGGGCATGTAATTGAAAATCTCTCTATTGCCATGACGGCCCTTGGGATCCCTTTCAGAATCTCCTATGACTTCGCTGACAGGAATATCAACCGCCTGGCAGGCCTCGATGATCAAAAGGAGGTATCCCTGGCTTTAGCATATATTCCGGGTCTCAAATCCTCAGAGAATTCATGCATGCCGATGATCAGCCTACTGCCGGATGACATCAAAAACGCAGGTATTGTATCGGACAGGGAAATAGAGTATCCGGCTATTCTGGAGATTCATGAGGCCGGCAAACCGGCTGTCCCGAAGGGCAACAACATGAATGATATTTCAGATCACGCTGGATTGTCACCCGAAACATGGGCGGCGCTGCCTGACAGACTTCCGGCCGATAAGACCGTCACCTATCCCGATTGTCTCTTCAAACGCCGTTCAAGACGCAATTTTGTAACTGCGCCGATGGACAGAAAAATCTTTTTCTCGCTCCTGGAAGCGTTATGCATGGATGACACCCCGGATCCCCATACCCGATCAGGGTACAGCCATTCATTTTACACAGGATTTATAACTGCAAATATTGATGGCTTCGATCAGGGGATCTACATCCTGGATCGGGAACAGAGGCGTTTCGGCCTGGTTAAAAAGGGAGACTTCATTGAAAGGATGGCACATGCATGCCTTGATCAGATGTGGCTCAAGAGCGCTAACATTCATTTCCTCTTCATGTCTGATCTTGAACAACTTGAAGAAAAACGGGGGCCCAGGGGATACCGCTATGCCATGATGGGCGCGGGATGCATGGGAGAAAGGATCTACCTGCTGGCTGCTAGTCTCGGCCTAGGCTGCTGCGGCATAGGCGCCTTTTATGATCAGGAGGCGGCTGATATTATAGGCCTGACCAACGCGTCGCGGCTGCTATATCTGGTTGCAGTAGGCAGGACCAGCCCGCACCCTGGATATTGAGTGCTTTTTGATCGTTATCTTTGGCTTTTAATCCGGGTCATACGCCTTCAACTCATTTATACTGCGACAGAAAACCGACTATTAAGGACGCCAAATCACCTATTTTTATCATTAAAAAGCGTCATATGGATGACTTTTAAAATTTATTTTCCCCAATAAAAACATATAACATGCCGATTTGACATGATTTATCAAACATCAAAGCCTCTGGCACTTTTCTTGCAAAACTTGAGTGAAAACCAGAGATCTATATAACATCTATAGTCTATAACTAGATCACTCAAAAAAGGAAATGGTCGAATCCGCGCTATGGAAAATAAAACCGTTTATTTTGAAACACCCGATACGAAGAATTTACTTCACGCGGGGGAACGTTTTTTCAGTGAAGATAATATCCGTGAGGCAAAGATCTGTTTTGAAAAAATTATTGCCTCAGAACCTCAAAATCATGAGGTCCTTAACAATCTAGGCGTGATTCATTTTAAGCAGGGAGAACTGCAACAGGCTATCGATTATTTTCATAGGGCGCTTGAAATTCGTGAAGACTACCTGGAATCATTGGAAAACCTTGCTGTTTGCCTTGAGCAAAACAAGGACTTTTCTGAGGCAGCTGGGATTTATAATAAAATATTGGATCTTGGAAATTACACTCCTGAAACGCTCGTCACAGTCATCAAATCCTATATTTATAGCGGTGAATTCAGTCATGCTAAGAACTTCATTGAGAGATATATTTCTGCATATAAAGATCAAGAAAATATGAAAGGGCTTCAAGACCGGCTGAATAGTGAGCTTCATCTCATTTTAAATTCAGGTAAACATCCTGTTGAGAAGGTTGCTCGATTTTTTATTGATGAAGGCAAGATCGCAGCAGCCAGGGATCTTTTGATACCGGCCTTAAAACAAAGGCCCGATGATGGAGAACTCCAGGATCTCAAACGCCTGCTTACAAGAAAAGAAAAGCTTCTGCGTTTACCAGTTGCTGTAGTCTCCGCATCGGATCTCCTGGAAAAAGATCCTTCAAGAATTCTGAGATGGGGCGATCACTGGTTCGGCAAAGAACTGACTCAGGCTCTTTCTGAACAAGGGGCAGTCATTAATTCTAATTCACCCAAGGTACTTATCTATCTTCATGGAATTCCTATCAATAAGATTGAGGATCCTACATATAATATAATATGGATTCACAGCCATCCTGATATGATAACACCACAATCCCTTGACCTTTATGACTGCATCTTCTGCCTTTCTCCCCGGTTCATCCAAAAGATCAAAAATATGGGCAAAGACGCTGAGGTTTTAATTGGCGGAACTTCCAAGCAGACCCCCCCTGCAGTAAATGAATTTTCTCATAATATTGTTTTTGTAGCCAACGGCAAACAGGGCAAGGGAAGAAGGATAATTCATGACCTTATGTCCCTCGGAAAACACTGGGTCGATCTTCTAGAGGTATGGGGTGAAGGATGGGATGGGATTCTCCCTGAAAAATGTATTAAGGGACTATATTTTGATAACAGGAGTCTATCTTCTTTATATGCATCATCGAGAGTAGTGCTTAACGACCATCATGAAGACATGCTCAGGGAAGGTTTCATGAATCCACGGATTCTTGATGTTATGGCTTCAGGCGGAGTGGTAGTCTCTGATAGTCTTCCTAATGCGCAGGATCTTTTTGGAGAAGCCCTGCTCATCTATAAATCGCCGGAAGAGCTGGATCAAATCCTTCATCGCCTTTTTGAAGAGGACAGTTATAGAGAAAAGATACGCAAACTCGGGCTTAAAGCTGTTAAGCAGTATTCTTTTAGATCCGCAGCAGAAAAAATCGTTGAGCATATTGACAGAATTGATGAGGATTTTCTGGAAAAACGCGCTAAGAATTTTTACATGAGGAAAGTCTGGGCGCCGGTAAAAGGAAAGCTGGACACCGACCGGATAAGACGCCTGAAAATAGTCACCGCAGAACAGTGTGAAGGTTCGACACTGGATGTTGGCTGTGCCAACGGAGACTCCACGGCCATTATGAAACAGCATAATACTTCGCTTGATCTGACCGGTCTGGAGTTAACGGACTGGGGATACCAGGAGGCGATAAAAAATCATCCTGAGATCAAGTTCATTCAGGGAGATGCAAAACATCTCCCGTTTCCTGACCTATCCTTTGATACCGTGGTACTCGATCATATCATTGAGCACTTCTATGAACCGGCGCAACCAATTCTTGAAGCAAAGCGTGTTGCACGAAAAAGTGTTGTTATCGGTATTCCCATTATGCATCTGAATGATCCTGACCATAAGATTGCCTGGAGAATCGATGATTTTAAAAAC
>RPRI01000298.1 GCA_003818505.1 Desulfobacteraceae bacterium
CATTCCTCGCAGCTCTGCTGCGGGGTTAGCGAGCGAATTAAAAATAGACGCTATTCCCTACGGTCGAAGATTCCCCGTAGCTTGCTGCGGGGAGCTTCAATCCCTGTTCACTTTACTCTAATAACCACTATGGTACTTATAGTAGGCCGCACAAGTCCCTTCGCTCGAAACCATGCACGGGCCGACAGGATCAACCGGAGTGCAGATTTTCTTGTAAAGAGGACATTCAACAGGGGTCTTGAGCCCTGTAAGAATTTCGCCGCAGGCGCATCCTTTAGGCTCTTTCGATGCCTTTTCAATTATCCTGAACTTTTTCCCGGCATCATAATCTGAAAATTCATCTCTGATTTTAAGCCCGCTTCCGGGTATTATTCCTATTCCCCTCCATGCAACATCAGCTGCTTCAAATACATCATTCATTATACTGACTGCTTTTCTGTTTCCTTCGAAAGAGACGGCCCGCGTGTATGCATTTTCAAGCTCCGGAGTTTTGTTTTCTATCTGTTCAACAAGCATCAATATGGCCTGCAGAATATCGGATGGCTCAAAACCGGCAACAACACAGGGCATTTGAAATTGATTGAAAAACGGGAGATATGCCCCGGTTCCTATTATCACTGAAACATGTCCCGGAAGGATAAATCCGTCTATCTTGATTCCTTCGGTCTTCATGAGAGCGCACAGAGCCGGAGGAACTGTTTTATGGGCGGAACAGACAAAAAAGTTTTCTATCTTCATATCTCTTGCGGAGAGTATCGATGCTGCAACGGTCGGCGCCGTTGTCTCAAAACCGACACCCGGAAAGACAACTCTCTTATCGGGATTTTTCCTTGCAATTTCAACAGCGTCAAAAGTCGAATAGACCATGCGGATATCTTTACCGTCTGCCCGCTCTTTTTGCAGGGACGAGCCTGTTCCTGGGACTCTCATTAAATCCCCGAACGTTGTTATTATGGTATCCGGCTCTTTCGATATGTCAATAAAGGCATCTATTTCATTCTGTGCCGTCACACAAACAGGGCATCCAGGCCCTGAAAGCAGAGATATCGTGCCGGGAATCAGTTTTCTTATCCCGTTTCTGAATATCGACATCGTATGAGTACCGCATACTTCCATCAACCGGATGTTTCTTTTACTCAGCTCGGTTATCCGTTCGACCAATTTTTTTGAAATTGCAGGATCCCTGTATTCGTCTGCATGCTTTATGGTCATATTATATATCCGTCCCGGCAACTATCGCCTGCCCCAGTGAAATTCCCCCGTCATTTGACGGAACAAGTTTATGTGTATAAACTTTAAACCCGTTTTTCTCAAGGAGTTTGACCATGCCGGATAAAAGTATTGAATTCTGGAATACGCCGCCGCTTAAAGCTACTCTTTCAATATCAGTATCTTTTCTTATTATTTTACACAGCTCTGTATAGAGGCGGATAACTGTGGCGTGAAATTTTCCACCTATCACAGATTGATGAACTCCGTTATTTAAATCTGCAACAACACCTTTAATTAAAGGAGCCGTTAAAATTTTATACAGGTTATCATCCTCTGTCCATTCATAATCATAAGTCTCTTCAGTGTTGTCATCTGAAAGCATCTCAAGCTCCATTGCCGCCTGACCTTCAAAGCAGACTTTGTTTCTGATTCCGATAATAGCTGAAATACCGTCAAAAAGCCTTCCCAGGCTGGATGTTTCAGGCGAATTGATTTTTTTTGAAACCATGTCGATAATGAACCTGATCTTATCTTCGCTTTTTTCTTTAAAAACGGGAATATCCAAGCCCCACATCTCTTCGCCGAAAGCATCATAGAGATAACTTGCGGCCATGCGCCATGGCTCCTTAATGGCCGCAGCGCTTCCCGGCATCGGGATATAGGAGATATGGGCTGCTCGCGTAAACCTGCTCTTTTCTGCAATAAGTACCTCTCCGCCCCATATTTTGCCGTCTTCTCCATATCCTGTCCCATCAAGCGACAATCCGATAACCGGGCCTTCAATCATATTCTCAGCCATGCAGGCCGCAATATGCGCGTGATGGTGCTGAACCCTGACAAGTTTAACATTTTTTTGCGAGAGGGCATATTTTGTGCTCAGGTAATCCGGATGCAGATCGCAGGCCACAATTTCAGGATATACATCGAGGATTCTCTTCATGTGCCGGATGGTAAGCTCAAAGAAATCAAGAGTGGCGAGATTTTCAAGATCGCCTATATGCTGGCTTAAAAACGCCTTATTATGCCTTATAATACAGACCGTGTTTTTCAGTTCGGCCCCGCAGGCAAGAACAGGCTGCGTATTCCTGGTCAGAAAAACAGGCTCCGGGACATATCCCCTTGAACGCCTTATGAACCTGTTATTGCCGGCGGTTCTTTTAACTATTGAGTCATCGCTTCTTAAATAGATATCCCTGTTATGAGTAAGATAAAAATCGGCAATATCGGAAAACCTGTTGAACGCATCATCGTTGTCGATTGAAATGGGCTCTTCGCTCCTGTTGCCGCTTGTCATGACAAGGGCGGTAAAATCATGCTGCATGAGAAGGTAATGAAGAGGCGTATAGGGAAGCATTGTCCCGTAATATTTGTTTTTTGGCGATACTTCACAGGAAAGCGGATTCGGTGCTTTCTTTTTTAAAAGGACTATCGGCCGCCTGAAAGATGATAAAAGAGCCGCTTCCTCAGGTTCTATTAAGGCATATTCTTTTATTATTTCAAGGTTATAAGACATTATTGCAAACGGCTTTTCTTCTCTTGCCTTTCGTTTTCTTAGCGTGTAAACCGCTTTGTCATTTTCGGCATCTGCCGCAAGATGAAAACCACCGAGGCCTTTTATCGCAACAATATAACCCTGCTTTAAAAGTCCTGCGGTTTTTTCAACCGGATTTTTCCCGTCAATCATTTTTCTATTATTGTCAAAAAGAGTTAAAAAAGGACCGCAATCATGGCATGCGTTCGGCTGGGCATGAAATCTCCTGTTTCCCGGATCATCGTACTCCGCCTGACATTTGCCGCACATTCTGAAATGTTTCATCGAAGTGTTCGGCCTGTCATAGGGAATGTCGTCTATTATGGTATACCTCGGTCCGCAGTTTGTGCAGTTGATGAAAGGATACCCGAACCTCCTGTCTTTCTTATCGAAAAGCTCCCTGAGACAGTCATCACAAATGGATACATCCGGCGAGACGAGTACGGACCTGGAGGCCCCCTCTCTGCTTTCTGCAATTGAAAAACTTTTATGGTTTTTCACGGTTTCCGGATAATCTGAAACACCAGTGATACGGGCAAGCGGCGGGCCATTGTTTTTCATCTCACGGCAGAAGGAATCAATATCTTTATCAGGACCCTCAACATGAATTGATACTCCGGAGGAGGTGTTTAATACTTCTCCTTTCAGGTTATAAAGATTTGCAAGCTGATAAACAAAGGGACGGAAACCGACGCCCTGTACAATGCCTTCTACTTCAATTCTTCTTGCAGTGTACTCCCCTTGCATGGCAGCCCTTTGAGACCTTTATGGAAGAAATTGCTGAATGCTCAATCGGCAGATTCCCTTTTTTCCGCAAAAGCAAGGGCTTCACGAAGCAGCTTCAGTGTTTCCATGGCCGCCTCTTCATCTATCTTTTTTATCGCAAAACCTGCGTGCACTATCACATATTCTCCCACCTTAGGGTCCTCCAGAAGAAGCAGACTTGCTGTTCTCTGAACCCCGTCAACATCTATGATGCCGAGGTTGTTTTCAATCTTTACAATTTTTGAGGGAATAGCAAGACACATTATACACAGCTCCTCTTCTGATAGGCAACTCCAAGAAGGTCCAGTTCTTTTAATACCATTTCGATCATAGGCTCAATCTTTGGTCTTGTTGCCGTGGTAAGATCGAGCCCAAGTGTATCAATATCTTCGGGCTCAACACCAAGTATCACCGTTTTCGGAA